>DASUNL010000293.1:0-14201 GCA_036277175.1 Pyrinomonadaceae bacterium
TGACGTGTCGCAGCTCGGGCACGACGGCCGCCGAGCCGCCGTAGGCTGCGTCGACGTGAAGCCAAAGTCCTTCGCGCTCGCAGATGTCGGCAATCGCGGGCACGGGGTCGATGCTCGAAGTCGAGGTCGTGCCCGTCGTCGCGACGACGCAGAAGGGAAGCGCGCCCGCGCGCCGGTCTTCGTCGACGGCCGAGGAGAGCGCGTCGGGACGCATGCGGAACTCTTCGTCGACGGCTATCGTCCGCAGACTGCGCTGGCCGAGGCCGAGCGTGATGAGCGACTTCTCGACCGACGAGTGCGCCTGCTCCGACGTGTAGACGCGGAGCAGCGGCAATCCGTCGCGCCCGCTCATCCCGTCCTCGCGCACGCGCAGGTTCAGAGACTCGCGCGCCGCCGCAAGCGCGTGCATCGTCGAGACGGACGCCGTGTCGTAGATGATTCCGTCGAAGTCCGGGGGCAGCCCCATCATCTGCCTGAGCCAGTCGAGCGTCGCGTCTTCCATCTCGGTCGAGGCGGGCGAAGAGCGCCAGAGCATGCCGTTCATGTTGAAGGCGGCCGTGAGCAACTCGCCGAAGATGCCGGGCGCGGAGGCCGAGATGGCGAAGTAGGCGTAGAAGTTCGGATGATTCCAGTGAGTCAGAGCGGGCACGACCAGACGCTCCACGTCGGCGATGATTTCGTCCATGCTCTCGCCGCGCGCGGGCGGCGCGTCGGGCAACTGCGCGCGCAACTCTCCGGGCCGCACTTGCGCCAGCACCGGGTACTCTTCGACGCGCGCCAGATAGTCCGCGACGCGCTCGACAAGCTCGTGCCCGTAGCGTCGGAAATCCTCGGCGCTCATGTCGCCCGCGTCGGGCGCGAAACCGGCGCGCGCCGCTTCCTTACTCTTCTCGGCTTCTCTCATGCGTGTCGTCTCGACCGAAGGCCACACTGTAACGCTTCGGCCGCGCGGCGACAAACTCTACTGGCGCGGGAATCGGCCGCGCATTAGTATTATCTTCCTTTGTAATCAAACGGTTATCCGCCTTCTGTATTCGGGCCACACACGCACGGAGGAATTCGCATGCACCTCGCGCCGCACCGGCGTCAGACGAGACGACTCGCGGGCTTTTGCGCCGCGCTCACGCTCGTCCTCAATCTCCCGCTCAGTCTACTGACCGTACGCGCCGCCGCGCCGAACGCGCCGCCCACGACGCGCGCCCGCTCCGCGAACAACGTCGGCGCACAGTCGTCGGCCGACGCGACGGTGCTCGGCCCGCGCGTCCTCATCGTCTACAACCCGAACAACGCCGGGTCGGTCGAGGTCGCCAACCACTACGCGACCCGTCGCGGCATCCCGGCCGCCAACAAGTGCGCCGTCACGCCCTCGACGACCGACTTCATCGACTGGCCCGAATTCCAGACGGCCATCAAGACGCCGGTGCGCAACTGCCTCAACGCCGTCGGCCCCGAACAGATTCTCTACATCGTCGCCACCTACGGCATCCCCTACGACGTGGGCGACGCGCCGCCCTCGACCTCGACGGGCGAGGCCGGTCGCTCCGTCGACCAGCTACTCTCCGACGTGTGGGACGTGACCGACTCTTTCTCCGCCTTCAACCCTTACTACACGACTCAACTGACGCAGGACAACTTCTACGACGAGTTTCAGTCGCTCGCGGACTACCGCGCGACCATCAACGCCTATCGCATCTACTCGGTCTGGCGTCTCGACGCGCCGACGCCCGCGCTCGCCAAAGGTCTCGTCGACAAGGCGATTGCGACCGAGGCCGCAGGGCTTCAGGGGCGCGGCTGCTTCGACCGCAACCGGGGCGGACTTGCTTACGCGACGAGCGACAACGGCTATCTCGAACCCGACTGGAACATCTACCGCGCCGCCGAGTTCGCGCGCGAGAAGGGCTTCGAGGTCTTCGAGGACACACACGAGGCCGAGTTCGGCACAGCGCCCGCGCCCGCGCGCTGCGACAACGCCGCGCTCTTCGCCGGCTGGTACAACCTCGGCCACTACAACGACGCCTTCACTTGGGCGCAAGGCGCAATCGGCTTTCACATCGACTCCGCCTCGGGGCGCGACCCGCGCGGCGGGACGAGCTGGATTGCCAACGCCGTCGAGCGCGGACTGACCGTAACGGCCGGTTCAATCACCGAGCCTTACACGGACGGGCAGCCGCGCGTCGACGGAATCTTCCGCGACCTCTTTCGCGGCGCGAACGTCGGCGACGCGCTGCTCCGCAACACCTTCTGGCTCAAGTGGCATTTGATGTACGTGGGCGACCCGCTCTATCGGCCGTTCGCCAACTCTAGTTTTCCGCCGCCGCCCTCGCCGCCCACGGGCGCGTGGCTCGACCAAGACATCGGCGACGTCGGCGTCGCGGGCCGCGCGAACGTCTACGGCGGCAACTTCGCGGTCGAGGGCGCGGGCGCGCAGCTTTGGTCGGACAGCGACTCTTTCCACTACACGTTCCAGCCCTTGAGCGGCGACGGCGAAATCATCGCGCGCGTCGGCCGCGTCGAGAACACGTCGAACAGCAGCATGGCGGGCGTCATGTTCCGCGAAGACCTGACGCCGGGCGCGCGCCACATCGCCATCAACTTGATTGCGGCCTCCGAGGGGACGGAAATCTACCGGCGCAAGACGCCGGGCGTGACTACTTTCGCGAGCGGCGGCGCAGGCCGCACGCCCTACTGGCTCAAGCTCGTCCGCGCGGGCAACGTGTTTCGCGGCTACACGTCGGCGGACGGCGCGACGTGGACGCTCGTCGTGACGGACACGATAGACATGTCTTCGGGCGCATACGTCGGCCTCTTCGTCTGCGGCGTCAACAACCTCATGCCCAACAAGGCATTCTTCGACCACGTCACCGTCAACTCCGCCGCCAACCCGACGCCGACACCAACGCCCACTCCAACGCCAACCCCCACACCGACACCAACGCCGACGCCTACTCCAACACCGACGCCGACCCCCGTGCCGACGCCTACACCAACTCCGATTCCGACTCCTACTCCGACACCAATACCGACGCCTACGCCCACGCCCACGCCCACGCCTACGCCGACGCCCGTTCCGACTCCCACGCCGACGCCTATTCCGACGCCGACACCGACGCCTGTTCCAACGCCTGTCCCGACGCCGACGCCTGCGCCGACTCCGACTCCGACGCCCACGCCCGCGCCTTCGAGCGCGCGCGCAATCGTCTTCAACGGCTTGAGTCAACGCGCGCGGGCCGTCCTGCCTTCGACGCCCGCGTTCAACGCGCGCGGCGCTTACCGCATCGAGGGGCGCGTGCGCGGCCTGCGCACAGGCTTCCCCGGCTACCAGACGCTCTTTGAAATCCTCCGCGCCTCGGACGACGAGCGGCAGGGCCGTCTCATCATCAACGGCGCGAACCAGCTCATCTTCGACGTGCGCGGCTCGCAGCCGCTCGTCATCGGCGCGAGCGATTTCCTCTTCCGCGCGCAGTTCGACCCCGCGCAGAATCGCACGACGCTCGAAGTCTGGAACTTGGACGGCACGAACTACCGCGCGCGCACCGACACGCTCACGGACGCGAGCGCCATCCAGATGTCAGGCTCGCACCTGACGCTCGCCGCCAACTTCTACAACTCTTGGCGCGCGCAAGTTAAATTCGACTGGCTGCGCATGCTCGACGGCGCGACGCCGCTCGTCGCCGCGACGCCGCCCGCCGACACGTCGCCTGCGGGCGCGACCGACTTGTGGCGCTACGAGTTCGAGAACAACGGCCTTGACTCAAGCCTCTCGGGCGCGCACCTGACGCTCGACAACTCTCCGACGTTCGAGGACACGCCGGGCGGCGGCGCGCCTCCTCCGACGCCCACTCCGACGCCTACTCCAACACCAACACCGACGCCGACTCCAACACCGACTCCGACACCCACGCCGACGCCTACACCTGCGCCCACGCCTTCGCCGACACCGCCGCCGGGCGGCGCGTCGCGCGCCGTCGTCTTCGACGGCATCAACCAGCGTGCGCGCACGGTGCTCTCGGCGACACCCGCCTTCAACGCGCGCGGCGCGTATCGAGTCGAGGGGCGCGTGCGCGGCTTGCGCCTGAATCATCCGGGCTATCAGACCATCTTCGAGATGATGCGCGCCTCGGACGACGAGCGGCAGGGTCGTCTCATCATCAACGGCGCGAACCAATTAATCTTCGACGTGCGCGGCTCGCAATCGCTCGTCGTCGCGCCCGGCCCCGACTTCCTCTTCCGCGCGCAGTTCGACCCGGCGTCGGGGCGCACGACGCTCGAAGTCTGGAACTTAAACGGGACGGGCTACCGCGTGCGTACGGACACGCTCTCAGACACTTCGCCGCTCGGCATGGGCGGCACGCACCTGACGCTCGCGGCCAACTTCTACAACTCTTGGCGCGCGCAGGTGAAACTCGACTGGCTGCGCATGCTCGACGGCACGAACGCGCTCGGCTCGCCGCCGCCCGCCGCGTCGCCGCCCATCGGGAGCTTCGAGCTGTGGCGTTACGAGTTCGAGAACAACGGCAGCGATTCGAGCGGCAACGGCCTCACGTTGACGTTCGACGGCGCATCCGTCTTCGAGGACACGCCGCCCGGTTGATGAGAGACGCGCGGACGAAGATTTCGGCCGCCGCTTCGGAAGTCAAAAAGCGAAGAGGGGAGGACTCGTGATTGAGTCCTCCCCTCTTTCTGCTTTTCACGTTTCCTACGTTCGTCGCGCGTCGCCGAAAGTTTAGCGGTAGACGTGCTCGCCGCGCGTCTTCCACTCGCGCTCGAAGTGCTCGGCGTCCTCGTCCGTGCGCGGGTTGACGCCCAAGTAGATGCCGCCCTCGCGGATGCCTTCGTCGTAGACCTTCGCGCGGTCTTCCGGGATGCCCGCGCCGACGAGCGCGCCGATGAGTCCGCCCGTCAGTCCGCCCGCGCCAGCGCCCGCGAGCGCCGCCGCCAGAGGCCCTGCGACGACGAGGCCGAGGCCCGGTATCGCCACGCTCGTCCCGATGGCCGCAATCGCCGCCAACACCGCGCCGGTCGCGCCGCCGATAGCGCCGCCGACGCCCGCGCCTTCGAGCGCCTTGTCGCCCAAGTCAGAGTCCGGCGTGGCATCGCCGAAGTGTCGCTTGCGCGTCTCGTCCGACATGAGCACGTTGACGTCGTCCTTGCCGTAGCCCCGGTCGGCGAGAGAGCGGTAGGCGCTCTCGGCGCTCTCGCGGTCGCGGAACAGACCCGTCACAGGCCCGCCGCTGTAGTCCGTGGCGCGCGCCGTGCCGGTCGCGACGGCGGTCGGAGTCGTCGTCGCGGAGCCGCGTCCCGGCGTCTCGGCGAAAACGTCGTTGCGCTCCTGCCGCTCGTTGCCGCGAGCGTTCTCGCGCTCGCCCTCGCGCTCCAGACGCTCGTCGCCTGTGACCGCGCCGGCCGCGTCCTTCGCCGCGCCCTTGACGCGCTCGCCGAAGGCCGAAGCCTCTTCGCCCAGAGTGTTCTTATCTTTGTAGTCCGCCATACTCCACTTTCTCCTTTACGCGATATTTGACTGTACGATTTCGCGTCTCGAAACGACGCCCCCGGACGAAGATGGCAACGTGCATGCCGCTCAGTTCCAAGATTTCAGATTTGAGATTCGAGATTTGAGATTCGGCGGCGCGGTCGGCCGCCGTCGCGCGACGAGTGAATTGTAAAAAACTGAGGCGCACGCGATTTGCGGCGTTGGCAAACGGGCGCGAATGGCGTATGATTCCGGCCATTCTTGAGGCAGTTTGTAATATCATCTCCGAAGCATTAAATTTTTACTCAGGCCGCGAACTACCCGACCGACCGCCGAAGTTAAGGAGGCGTGTGCGGACGAGCAACGAGCGGCAGGGCAATCGTCACTAAAAGTTGAAAGGAGCGCGGGCGTCAGTCGCCGACCGTCAGGCGCGTCGTCCGATTCGACAAACAGGCATGAGAAAATTCTTCTCACTCGCACTCGCTTTCGTGCTCGCCTCGGCGGCGGTGCTCTCCGGCTGTCAGGGCGGCGCGGGCGGCGGCGGCGACCGGGTCAAAATCGGCGTCTTTATGTCGCTGACGGGCAGCACCGCGCAGTTCGGCATCTCCTCGACCAACGGCATCAAGATGGCCGCCGACGAGATTAACGCCGCCGGCGGTATCAACGGCAAGCAGGTCGAGCTGATTGTTCAGGACGACCGCTCCGACGCGCAGGAGGCCGCGACCATCGTCACCAAGTTCGTGACGCAGGACGGCGTCCACGCCGTCTTAGGCGAAGTCGCCAGCTCGCGCTCCATCGCCGCCGCGCCCATCGCGCAGAACGCGAAGATTCCGATGCTCACGCCCTCTTCAACGAATCCCGAAGTGACGCGCAAGGGCGACTACATCTTCCGCAGTTGCTTCATCGACCCCGTGCAGGGCGCGGCCATCGCGCAGTTCGCCGCCAAGAGTTTAGGGAAGCGACGCGCGGCCATCATGGTCGACCGCAAGAACGACTACTCGACCGGGCTTGAGAAGGTCATCAACGAGGTCTTCACGCGACTCGGCGGCCAAATCGTCGTCACGCAGTCCTACCAAGAGGGCGACACGGACTTCAACGGCCAGTTGACCTCGATTAAGGGCGCAGACCCGGACGTCATCTTCATCCCCGGCTACTACGGCGACGTGGCGCTCATCGCCAAGCAGGCGCGCGACAAGGGTCTGAACGTCCCGCTCATCGGCGGCGACGGCTGGGACTCGGCGCAGCTCTACACCATCGGCGGCACGGCCGTCGTCGGCAGCTACTTCACCAACCACTACTCGCCCTACGACACCGACCCGAAGGTGCAGAAGTTCGTCACCGACTATCAGGCGCGCTACGGCGCGATTCCCGACGCGCTCGCCGCGACGGCCTACGACGCGGCGCACATCATGTTCGACGCCATCAAGCGCGCCGGCTCGCTCGACGGCAAGGCCATCCGCGATGCGCTCGCCGCGACGAAGGACTTTCCCGGCGTGACGGGGACGGTCAACTTCAACGAGAACCGCGACGCCGTCAAGCCGATTATGATGATTCGCGTCGACGACGGCGGGAAGTACGTCATACAGGAGCGCGTCACGGTCGAGGGCGCGGCGATGCCGTCGGCGGCCACGACCGCCTCGCCCGCGTCGAACACGAACACAAACACGAACGCGAACACCAACGCGAACACGTCGAACGCGAACGCGCCGAACACCAACGCCAACGCGGGCACAAACAGTAACGCCGCCCCGAACACGAACGCCGCCGCGAACACCAACGCGACGCCGTAAGGTCGCGCGTCCGCGCGCGCGAAGCGACGGAAGTGACGGAAGCGATGAAGCGATGAAGGTGGCCGCCCGTCCGCGACCCGCGCGGGGGCGGGCGGCCCGTCGAAGTTGAAGGACTCGGCCCGTTCGACCGTCCGAGTCCGCGAGAAGTTCCCGCAAGTATCCGGCAAGGCAAAACAGCTCTTCCATCTTCGTCCGAACGCGGCTCATCAAGACATGAGTACGTTTCTCCAGCAGCTCATCAACGGCATCTCGCTCGGGGCCATCTACGCGCTCATCGCGCTCGGCTACACGATGGTCTACGGCGTCCTCAAGCTCATCAACTTCGCGCACGGCGACGTCTACATGGTCGGCGCGTTCGCCGGCTACTACCTCGCCAACGGCCTCGGCCCGGCGTGGGCGCAGAAGCTCGGCATGGCCTCCGACAGCATCCTCGCGCGCGGCCTCCTCGGCAGCGGCACGATGGAGCCGTCGCTCATCACGGCGCTCGCCGTGATGCTGCTCGCGATGGTCATCTGCGCCTTAATCGGCGTCGTCATCGAGCGTCTGGCCTACCGCCCCGTGCGCAAGTACTCGCGCCTGACGGCGCTGATTACGGCCATCGGCGTCTCGCTCCTTTTGGAGAACGGCGGGCAGGTCGTCTTCGGCGCGGACCCGAAGTTCTTCCCCGAGCTTTTCACGAAGCAGAACATCGACGTCGGGGGCGGCGTCATCGTCAACTCGGCCGACATCGTCGTGCTCGTCATCGCCGTCGCCCTGATGGTCTTGTTGCAGTTCATCGTCTACTACACGAAGACGGGCAAGGCGATGCGCGCCGTCTCTTTCAACCTCCAGTCGGCGAAGCTGATGGGCATCAACACCGACCGCATCATCGCCTTCACCTTCGCGCTCGGCTCCGCCTTGGCGGCAGCAGCCGGCGTCTTAGTCGCCATCCGCATCCCGCGCATCGACCCGCTGATGGGCATCCTCGTCGGGCTGAAGGCTTTCGTCGCGGCGGTCTTGGGAGGCATCGGCAACATTCCGGGCGCGATGTTGGGCGGCCTGCTCATCGGCATCACCGAGACGATGGTCGTCGGCTACCTCTCGCCGACCTACAAGGACGCCGTCGCCTTCGCGATTCTGATTCTGATACTCCTCTTCCGACCCTCGGGCCTGCTCGGCTCGGTCGCGCAGGAAAAAGTCTGACGCCGAAAAACGATGCCTCGATACGCGCGTAATCTCCTCGTCCTCTTCGCGTTGTTCGCGGCGCTGTACGCGCTCGACCTCCTCGTCTTCGACCCCGAACGGCGGATGATTAGCCCCTACGTCGCGCGCATCGTGATGCTCTCCGGCATCAACATCACGCTCGCCGTCTCACTGAATCTCATCAACGGCTTCACGGGGCAGTTCTCCATCGGCCACGCGGGCTTCATGGCCGTCGGCGCATACTCGTCGGCCTACTTCTCGATTAACTACGGGACGAAGATTGCCGAGTCTCTGGGCGACGGGACAATCGGCTGGCTCGTCGCGCTCCTCGCCGCGACGCTTCTCGGCGCGCTCGTCGCTGGCGTCGCGGGCTTCGCCGTCGGCGTGCCTTCTTTGAGACTCAAGGGCGACTACCTCGCCATCGTCACGCTCGGCTTCGGGCAAATCATCGTCGTCCTCTTAAACAACATCGAGGCCATCGGCGGCGCGCGCGGCTACTCGGGCATCCCCATCGTCAAAAGCTTCTTCTGGATTTTCCTCATCGCGGTCTTGACGATTGTCATCGTACACAACATCGTGCAGTCGGCCTTCGGGCGCGCGCTCGTCTCGATACGCGAGGACGAACTGGCGTCTGAGGCGATGGGCGTCAACACGACGCGCTACAAGGTGATGGCGTTTGTCATCTCTTCGGCACTCGCGGGCGCGGGCGGCGTGCTCCTCGCTCACTTCGACGGGTATCTGAACCCGAAGTCGTTCGAGTTCATCAAGTCGTTCGAGATTCTCATCATGATTATTCTCGGCGGCTTAGGCTCAATCATCGGCTCGATCATCGGGGCGATTGTGTTGACGGTGCTGCCCGAGGCCTTGCGCGGCTTCGCCGAGTACCGGATGGTCATCTACTCGCTTCTGCTCATCATCCTGATGATTACGCGGCCGCAAGGGCTTTTGGGGAGCATCGACCCGTTCAAGGGCTGGCGCGCGCGGCGTCGGCAGAAGACGCGCACCGAGGCCGAAGAGATTACGGCCGAGGACACGCGCGACAAGGACTCGGTCGACAAAGCGACCTTGGGCGAGCGTGCGCGCGACACTTCGCTCGGCGAGGAGAAGAAATGACGACGGACGCCGCACGAACGAACGCCGCGCGCGGCGCGGACGCCGCCCCGCCCGTCGCGGACGGAGGCGGCGACGCCGTCCTGCGCACCTCGAAATGCACCATCCGCTTCGGCGGACTCGTCGCCGTCAACGAGTTGGACATGGACGTCCGGCCCGGAGAAATCTACGGCCTCATCGGCCCGAACGGCGCGGGGAAGACGACCATCTTCAATCTCCTGACGGGCGTCTATCGCCCCACATCGGGCGAGATACATTTCGAGGGACGGCGCGTCGACGGCCTACGCCCCTACGAGATTGCCGCGCTCGGCGTCTCGCGCACGTTCCAGAACATAAGGCTCTTCCCGAGCATGACGGTGCTTGAGAACGTGATGACAGCCTGCCACATACACACGCGGCAATCTCTGGCCGACGTGGTGCTTCGCACGCCCCGCTACACGCGCGACGAGCGCGAGCACGAAGAGTTCTGCATGGAGCTTCTCGACATCTTCGACCTCGCGCGCTTCCGCGACGAGGGCGGGACGAGTCTCCCTTACGGCAACCAGCGCAGACTGGAAATCGTCCGCGCGCTCGCGACGAGGCCGAAGCTACTTTTACTGGACGAGCCGGCCGCCGGGATGAACCCGTCCGAGCAGGACGACCTGCTCAATCTGATTCACCAGATACGCGACCGCTTCGGGCTGACGATACTTCTCGTCGAACACAACATGAAGGTCGTGATGGGCGTCTGCGAACGCATACAGGTCGTCGACTACGGCAAATCAATCGCCCTCGGCCTCCCCGCCGAGATTCGTAACGACCCGAAGGTGATCGAAGCCTATTTGGGAGACTAGCCGCTCGGCCGTCCGTCCGTTCGGCCGTCGAGCTTTCAGCAAAAGCCGGTGTCAAGAGGTCATGGTAGTTTGTAACCAGTGCGGCAACGCCTTCGACGACAACCTGCGCGCCTGCCCTGAGTGCGGCGCGGGCTATGAACTCGTCCCCAAAACCGAGTCGCCGGCGACCGCGCCCGCCGTCGAAGCCGCGCCCGCGAGTCAGCCGTCGGCCGAGCGCGCGAACGCACGCCCGACGGGGCCGCTGATGTTGAGCTTGGAGAATATCTTCGTCGGCTACGGCGCGATTGAGGCCCTCAAGGGCGTCTCGATGAAAGTCCATCAGGGCGAGGTCATCACGCTCATCGGCGCGAACGGGGCGGGGAAGACGACTACCCTGCGCACCATCACGGGACTGCTCAGCCCGCGTCAGGGGCGCGTCACGTTCGAGGGCAAGGACATCGCGGGCACGCCGACGCACAAGCTCGTCGCGCGCGGCATCGCCATGTCGCCCGAGGGGCGCGGCGTCTTCGCCAACTTGACGGTGCGCGAGAACTTGCAGATGGGCGCTTACATCAAGACGAACAAGCGCGAGATAGACGAGGACATGCAGAACGGCTTCCGCCTCTTCCCGCGCCTCAAGGAGCGCGAGCAGCAGAAGGCCGGCACGCTCTCGGGCGGCGAGCAGCAGATGCTCGCGATGGCGCGCGCGCTGATGTCGCGCCCGCGCCTGCTGCTCTTAGACGAGCCTTCCCTCGGACTCGCCCCCCTCGTCGTCCACACCATCTTCGAGGCCATTGAGGAGATACGCGGCAAGGGCACGACCATCCTCCTCGTCGAGCAGAACGCCAACGCCGCGCTCCACCACTCCGACCGCGCCTACGTCATCAAGACCGGCCAAATCACCCGCGAAGGCCCCTCCAAAGAACTCGCCAACGACCCCGAAATCATCAAAGACTATCTCGGCGGCTAGACGGCCGCGCCCGCCGGATATCAGTATTGACATCCACTGCCGCGCGGCAGTAACTTTTCTGCACGCGCCGACACGGCCGAGGGTGAAAAGCCCTCACAGCAAGTCTCCCTGCCGCTTCGCAGTCGTGCGAGCGTCCAACGTCTCACCTCCGCCCGTTTCACGGTACGCTGACGACGATGACCGAGCGTAGGCGCACCGTCAGAGGTCGCCATGAAAAGAAGTATCCTCCGAGCCAGCGCGGCGAGCGCACTCGCGTCTCTCCTTCTCGTCTCCTTCGTCGCCACCCGAACCGCAACGGCCGGGGCCGTGCGCACCTCGGCCATGATCGTCCCCGACATCGTGGGCAAGGTCGAGGGGATCGACCTGTTCACGTCATCCATCACCATCAGGACGTCGGGGTATGTTTACTCACCCATCTCCAACGAGTACATTATCGATCGCTTCGACGTGGGCACAACGATCAAGATCGTCTTCAACAAAGAGACGATCTTCTCGAACGAAGCAGCGTTCCTCACGACGTGGAACGGCGTCAACGCCCTGCGGGTCGGCAGCCACGTCCGCGTTCGCGGGAAGAACCCCTGCACGTTGGTGATGATGCTGTCGAAGGAGATCGTCGCCAAGCTCGGCCTCAACGCCGCCCCGCCGGTAAAGTTAGAGCCGTTCGGTGCCGCGCCCGCGAACAGAACGGGCTGGGTGTCCGCGTCGCCGCGAGACGTGAGCGCGGCCAACGCCGCCCTCGTCGGGCGCAAGTACTTCGCGCTCGTCATCGGCAACAACAACTACCACTCGATGCGCTCGCTCAGGACGGGCGAGAACGACGCCCGCGCGGTCGAGGCCATGCTGCGCCTCCGCTTCGGCTTCGACACAACACTCCTCCTCAACGCGCCGCGCCGCGAAATCATGGGCGCGATTAACCAGTACCGCCGCCGGCTCGACGCCGACTCAAGCCTTCTCATCTACTACGCGGGCCACGGCTACTTCGACAAAGAGGTCGAACTCGGCTACTGGCTGCCGGTTGACGCGAGGCCCGACGACAACTCGGACTGGATCAGCGCGGACGACGTGACGAAGAACCTGAAGGGCATCTCCGCCATCCACATCCTCGTCGTCTCGGATAGCTGTTATTCCGGCACCTTCAACAACTCCAAAGACCCGCTCGCCTCAATCTCGACGCCCGCGGTGCGCGCGCAATATCTGCTCAAGGTGCAGAGCCGTAAGTCGAGGACGTTGATGGCGAGCGGCGGGAACGAGCCGGTCGCGGACGGAAGCCTCGGCGGTAACTCGATCTTCGCCGCCGCGTTCCTGCGCGGACTCAACGAGATGGGTCAGCCCATCTTCACCGCCGCCGAGTTGTTCCGCGAGCACATCCACGAGAGCGTCGCGGGCCGGGCCAATCAGTTGCCCGAATACAACCCGCTGCGAAACTCCGGGCACGACAGCGGCGACTTCGTCTTCGTCAAGCGCTGAAGCCCGGCGTCGGGCGAAGCTGTGAGGTTCGAGAGAGGCTACTAGGTTGGGAATTGAAGCGGGCGCGGAAGGCCGGGCGGAGTCATCCCGCCCGGCCTTCCTTTTCCTTCAGCGGGAGGCGAGCGACGCGCGCGCGGCGGCGAGGGCTTCGGCGACGCGCTCGGGCGCTGTCCCGCCCGTCTGCCGTTTGGAGGCGAGCGTCTGTTCGAGCGAGAGCGCGTCGTAGACGTCCTCGCCGACTGCGGGCGAGAACCTTCGGAGTTCTTCGAGTTCCAGCTCGTGCAGCTCCAAACCCTTCTCAATCGCGTAGAGAACCACGCGGCCGACCGTCTCGTGCGCCTCGCGGAAGGGCGTGCCGCGCCGCGCGAGGTAGTCGGCCAACTCGGTCGCGTTCATGTGGCCGAGCGTGGCGGCCTCGCGCGCGCGCGCCTCGCGCAAACGTGTGTGACTTAGAACGGTCGCCGTCACTTCGAGCGACGCGCGCAGCGTGTCGGCCGCGTCGAAGACCGCCTCCTTGTCCTCCTGCAAGTCCTTGTTGTAGGTGAGCGGCAGACCTTTGACGGTCGTGAGCAAAGAGACGAGGCGGCCGAAGACGCGGCCCGACTTGCCGCGCACGAGTTCGAGCGCGTCGGGGTTCTTCTTCTGCGGCATGAGGCTCGACCCCGTCGCGACCGCGTCGCCAAACTCGACGAAGCCGAACTCGGCCGAGGCGTAGATGATGAGGTCTTCGGCGAGGCGCGACAGATGCGCCATCGCGAGCGACGCGGCCGACGCGAACTCGACGCAGAAGTCCCGGTCGCTGACGGCGTCGAGGCTGTTGCGCGTGACCGAGTCGAAGCCGAGCGCGCGGGCGACGCTTTCGCGGTCGATTGGATAGCTCGTGCCCGCGAGCGCGGCCGAGCCGAGCGGCAGGACGTTCGTGCGTCGCCGCACGTCCGCGAGCCGTTCGCGGTCGCGCGCAAACATCTCGAAGTAGGCGAGACACCAGTGCGCCCAAAGGACGGGCTGCGCGCGTTGCAGATGCGTGTAGCCGGGAAGCACCGCGTCCGCGTGACGCTCGGCGAGGTCGAGGAGCGACCCTTGCGCGTCACGTAAGGACGACGCGACGGCGTCAATCTCATCGCGCAGCCAGAGCCGGAGCGCGGTGGCGACTTGGTCGTTGCGGCTGCGGCCCGTGTGGAGCTTGCGCCCCGCGTCGCCGACCGTGGCGACGAGGCGCGACTCGATGAATGAATGAACGTCCTCGGCCGCGTCGTCCGCGAAGAACTTTTCGCCCTCGGCGGCGGCGCGTTCGAGGAGCGCGCGCAAGCCCTCGCCCACGCGCCGCGCCTCCTCCTGTCCCAGCACCCCGGCCGCGCGCAGTGCCTCGGCGTGCGCGCGGCTGGCACGCCCGTCCGCGT
>DASUNL010000294.1:0-2758 GCA_036277175.1 Pyrinomonadaceae bacterium
AGGGCAGGTGCGTGTCGGCTTCACGGATACTCCTCGGAGGTAGTGAGTTCAAAGCTTGGAGCTCGGCGTGTGAGTCGTGCGCAGAAGGGTAACAGCGTGCCGAGAGGCCCAAGCGGCGCAGAATCTATCACCAAATCCGAGAAAGAGGCAAGATTAATCCTATAACGAGTGTCTGCAAAAGCGCCCTGTTGTAGTAGACGCCCGTGCCCGCGCGCAAGACCGTGCGCCCCGTGCCGAAGGGGTCGTAGGCCACGCCCAAACGCGGCGCGAGGTTGTCGCCGTCCGCCAAGATAGTCTCGCGCTCGTAGCGCAGGCCGAAGCTTACGGTGAGACGCGCGCTCGCGCGCCACTCGTCTTGCAGAAACAGGCCCGCGTAAAAATTCTTCTGCGTCGAAGAGGTGTTGAAGCGTTGGCGGAAGCGCGACGGCGCGGCGGCGAGAAAGTCGCCCGCGCTCGTGAAGTTGTAAGTGCCGCTCGCGTCCGAGAGGTCTGTGAAGGTCGAGCTGACGCGGTGCAAGTCCGCGCCGACCTTGAGTGTGTGCGGGCCGCGTAGGACGGTGAGCGTGTCCTGAAGTTGGAGGCGCGTCTCGCGCCGGTCGGACGCGCCGGAAGTCGAGGAGCCGGCGACGAGCGTGCCCGAGCGGTCGGGCACGGAGTCGTTTGACAGCGGGTCGTTAATCTCAATGAGCACGACGGGCGCGGGGTCTTCGCCGCGACTGCCGCGCGCCTCGAACGCGGGCCGCAAACTCGACACCTGCGCGCGCAGTTGATTGACGACTGACGGCGAGAGGACGAGGTTGTCCGTGTAGGAGAGCGCGTCCGAGGAGCGCGCGCGGCCCTGAAGGCTTTCGGCGAGGCGCAAGCCCCCGCCGAACTGTCGCAGGTCGCGCAGGCGTCCGAACTGAAAGACGAACGTCCCGTTGTGCGCGGCCGAGTAAGTGTGGTCGAGGCGGGCCGTCAGGGTGTGCGAGCGCGCGGGCGTCGCGACGCGCTCGACGAAGGGGGCGAGTTCGGCCGGTTGGTTCGGCGTCGTAGCCTGTGGCTCGAAGCGGCGTCCGTCGAGCGTCGTCGGGCGCGGCAGCGTAAAGAGCGCGCTCTGCTCGACGGGGACGAGCGCGTCGACGAGCGCCGAGTCGAGCGTCGTGTCGAACTCGTAGGCGACGAAGAAGAAGGTTCTAGGCGCGTCGCCTTCGTCGCTCCGAACGCGGGAGAGGCGCGACGCAGATGCGAGAGGGCCGCCGAGCGTGAAGCCCGCGACGTGCTGCTGGAACGGGAGACGCTGTAAGCCTCGACGGTTGTTGTTCCAAGTGTTGCTATTCAGCGACTCGTCTTTGAAGAAGTGAAAGAGTCGGCCGCGCAAGTGTGTGGAGCCTGCGCGCGTGCGCAGGTTGACGCGGCCGCCCGAGGCGCGACCGTACTCGGCCGAGAACTGGCTGGTGATGACCTGCACCTCCTCGATTGCTTCGAGCGAAGGTTGGAAACGCTCGCGCGCCGCGCGGTCGTCGTTGTTGTCTAATCCGTCAATCGTCACGTTGTTCGAGTAGGCCGGGCCGCCCGCGAGCGCGTGCGTGCCCGCTTCCTCTGGCGTCTGCGCGGCTCGCTCGGCCGAGGCGCGCCCCGTGGCGTCGCGGTCTTCGGCCGCGTCGCGCGTCGAGAGCGGCTCTTCCGTGACGCCGGGGAGCGTGAAGACGAGGTCGAGCGGCGAGCGCGTCGCGAGGGGAAGCGCCTCCGTCTCGGCGCGCGTGACCGTGCCGCCCGCGACCGTGCGCGCGGTGTCGACGGGCGGCGGCTCGGCCTCGCTCACAAACGTCTCTTCGACACTCGGCCCCGCCGGGCGCAGCACGAAGTCGAGCCGCACGTTCTGCCCGGCCAGCGTCGGGAGGTTCGCCCGTTCTTCGGCGGCGAAGCCCTCGGCCGTGGCGCGCACGGCGTAGACTCCGGGCCGAAGCTCGACGAAGCGGAAACGCCCCTCCTCGTCCGTGCTGGCGAGACGCACGACGGCCGTCTCGTCGTGCGTCGCGGAAACCTGCGCGCCCGCGACGGCCGCGCCGCGTTCGTCTGTGACGCGGCCCGCAATCTGCACGTCGTCGAGGTCTTGCGGACGAGCGCGAGTCGCCGCCCCGGCAGACAGTCGCGCGTGAGTGACGCAGGGCGCGACGAGCGCGAGCGCGCAGAAGAGTGCCGACGCACGCGCCGACGCGCGCGCACGTGGAGACAGTTCGGGCCTGTTCACGTTCTCTCCTCTAGGGTGGGCTTTTGGGTGGGTGGGCGTTCAAGCCTCAGGGTTCGTGGGTGGACAGGCCGCGCACTCTATAACGGCCGCGCGCCGATGACAAGAGAAAAGTTGTCGCGGTCGAAATCCTTGGCGCGCGGGAAGCGAAAAAAAGTTGCGTACGTCGCGAACCTTAGCCGCCCGTTTTTCGCGTTAGTGAGTGAGGCAGGAAGGATTGAGAGCCTGTCGTGAAAAAGCGGAAGGCGACGCGAAGCGGACTTCGCGGCCACGCTCGAAGAAGGCCGACAGGCATTTGAGGAGAATGAGATGAACACCTTGTCACTGACGTTAGCGTCGCTCTTACTCGCGTCCTCGCTCGCGTACAACTCCGACACCATCACCAGCATTTCGGGCGACAACGACCAGCCGGTCGCCGCCGACCGCAACGTCGACGAAGTCCCGCCGCCGCAGCCGCCGCCCGACGAAATCTCAATCGGCGACTAGCCGCCGAGAAGTTCAAGGGGGAAACGAGAGAGGGCGCGCGTC
>DASUNL010000295.1:0-3623 GCA_036277175.1 Pyrinomonadaceae bacterium
GAAGGTTTTTGGTCATCGCGGGTTCGTCACTCGTGAATCGTGAATCGTCAATCGTAAATCGTAAGTGGTAAATGGTAAAACATTAGTCGTGAATCGCGGGCCGCGCTGAAAAGCTACTCAACTTTGACGCGGGAGCGCAAGCCGCCGCGAGCCGCAAGCGCGCGATTCGCGTTTGACGACTGACGATTTACAATTTAGCGTTTGCAGGGCGCGGGCGCGTTCGGCTATCATCGGGTCTACAGAATAAGGTTTGTCCTTTCCTCTTTCGCGTGCGCGCCGTGTCTTGCGCGACGGCCGCACAGTTCATCCGGTTTGAATAAGAATGTCAGCCATCGAAGAGACTAAAGAGATAGGTGTAGCGAAAGCTGCGCCGAAGCCTGCCGGAGCGGCCGCGCCGTCGGACGCGCCGACGACGACCGAGCGCCTCCTGACTTTCGGCGTGGGCGTGTTGGTCGCGGCCTCCGTCGTGCTGCTCAAGCGTTACGTGTCGGGCGAGGTGGTCGGGCTTGAGGTGGTGGGGCTTCTGGTTCTCGCGGCCGTCGTCGCCTTCTTCGGCCACCGCCGCGTCCTCGACCTCCTCAGCTCCGTCCGCTTCGGCGTCC
The DNA here is from genome assembly GCA_036277175.1 of Pyrinomonadaceae bacterium. GTDB lineage: Bacteria > Acidobacteriota > Blastocatellia > Pyrinomonadales > Pyrinomonadaceae > DASQDT01. The sequence continues at coordinate 603 of DASUNL010000295.1, forward strand.
TGATGCTCGTGCTCCTCGTCGCCGCCTGCATGGTCGGGATGGTCATCATGCAGCTGAACGTCGAGGGCTTCGACAAGTATTACGCCGATTTGACGCCCGCGCAGAAGATGCTCTACGGCGGCCTCGGCTTCTTCGACATCTACCACGTCTGGTACTTCAACGCCCTGCTGCTCATCCTCTCGCTCAACATCATCCTCGCCTCCATCGACCGCTTCCCGAAGGCTTGGACGTTCATCTCGCGCCCGAAGCTCGACGCCTCGGCGCGCTGGCTGCGCGGGCAGGAGCAGCACGCCGAGCTTCTCTTCCGGGGCGAGGGGCGCGTGGCTGTCTCGGAGCGCGTCGCGGCGGCCCTTAGCGCGGCGCGGATGAAGGCGACGGTGACGGAGAAGGGCGGCCGCACGTTCATCTTCGGCGAGCGCGGCGCGTGGAATCGGCTCGGCGCATACGCCGTCCACGTCGCGCTCCTGACCATCTTCACGGGCGGCTTTCTGACCTCGCAGTTCGGCTATAACGGCAGCATGTGGCTCGCGCCCGGCGAGTCGGCCGACACCCACAAGGAACTCATCTACGAGCTTGGCGCGGAGAACCTGAAGATGACCGAGCGGCCGCTACAGCTTCCGTTCGTCGTCGAGTGTACGGACATCCAGCAGAAGCTCATCAAAAAGGACGGGCCGATAACGGCCGACAACACGCTCGACTGGCTGACCTACGTCCGCATCAAGGATAAGGAGACGGGCGCGCTCGTCCGCGAGGGCGTCGTCCACATGAACAAGCCGCTCGACCACGAGGGCTACCGCTTCTTTCAGGCGAGCTTTCAGGGACTCGGCCACGCGCGCCACATCACGCTTCGCCTCACGCCCGAGGCGGGCGGCGCGACCGAGGACGTGACGATTAAGCGCGACGGCGCGACGACGCTTCCCGACGGGACGACCATCGAGTACGCCGAGTTCTTCCCCGACTTCGTCTTGCAGGGCGGGCGGCCCGCGACGAAGTCGGGCGACTACAACAACCCGGCCGCCGTCCTAAACGTCACCGCCCCGAACGGGGAGAAGCGCCGCGCCTACGCCTTCTTCTCGGCCGAGGCGGCGGCCGCGCCGATGCTCAAACAGCCCGTGGGCGGCTACACCTACAAGCTCGTCGATTTCGAGAAGTCGCCCTCGGCCCACATGCTCGCGGTGCAGAACGACATCGGCTCGACGGTCGTCTACATCGGCTTCGGGCTGCTCGCGCTGACGCTCGCCTCCGTCTTCTTCTTCTCGCACGAGAGGGTCTGGGCGCAGGTCGAGGAGCGCGAGGGCGGCGAAGTCGAGGTCGTCTTGGGCGGCAATACCAACCGCAACCGGCTCGGTTTCGAGGATCGTTTCAAACGGCTGCGCGACGCCTTGGGCGCGCGGGCCGTCGAGGTGAAATAGACATGAGTGAAGTCTTAAAACAGCCGGTCATCGCCGGCGGCGCGGAAGACGCGGCGACGACGGCCGAGCCCGCGGCATGGCGCTCTTATGTCCCGGCCGGCATCGCCGTCGGCGGCGCGCTCCTCGTCTCGCTTCTGCGCTGGCAGGTCGGGGGCGAACGCTTCATCACGGACGGCGCGCTGATGATGCTCGCGCTCGCCGCCTACCTCATCGCGGCGGTCTTCTATCTGCTCAACCTCTACGCGCCCTCGACGCTCTTCCAGAAGATCGGCCTCGTCTCGGCGACGGGCGGCGTGCTGCTCAACCTCGCGAGCTGGTGCGTGCGCTGGTTCGCCGCCTACGACGCGGAGGTCGTCCACTTCGTCGAGCAGGGGTTGCCGAAGGAGCAGTGGCCTTGGGCCTTCCGCTACGTGCCATTCGCGAACCTCTACGACTTGAGCCTCGCCTTCGCCTTCGGCGCTGGCATCACGACGCTACTCATCGGCCACCGCAAAAACTTCCGCTTCATCGGCGCGATAAGTCTGCCGCTCGCCGCGCTCATCCTCGTCCTCGCGCGCTTCATCGGCGACGACCTCATCGAGCTTCCGCCCGTGCTCGACTCCTACTGGCGTCCGATTCACGTCGGCATCGCTTCCTTGAGCTACGGCGTCGCGCTCGTCTGCTTCGCCGTCGCGGTCGTCTATCTTTTGAAGGACGGCGTGAAGACCGAGGCGATGGCGATTTGGGCGAGCATCTTCGCGCTCTCGGTCTTCGCGACCGTCGGACACTTCTCGGTCTTCGCGCCCGCGACGTTCGGCACTTACCGCGCGTCGACCGTGTTCGGCGGCTCGCGCCAGTCGTTCCCGTTCCTGCGCGCCGACCTGCCCTACGTCGGGTTGCTGCTCGTCTTGGCGGGCGTGATGCTGGCGGCGGTCGTCGTCGCTTTTCTCGTCTACCTGAATAAGCGTGACGAGCGAGCGCGACGGATGGGCCATTATCTCCTGCGGGCCTCGCTCGTCGTGCAGGCGCTCGCCGTCGTGATGCTCGTCTATCAGGTCAAGAACATCTCTGAGCCTCTGACGCGCGTCGACACGGCGCAGTACGAGCGGCACGCCCTCTGGATGGTGCGGCGCGAGCTTGAGGCGCAGAAGGTTCCGGCCGCCGAGATGCAGGCCGAGATTGAGCGCATGCGCCCGCAGTTCTACCAGATGTCGGACGCTTGGGTGCAGGAGAACGGCCCGCGCCTGCGTCTGAGCTTAAACGCCAACCCCGTCGAGCTTGCCGCGCTCATCACCGCGTTCGCGGCGACGCTCTTCTGCGTCATCTTCAGCTTCCGCACAGAACGTTTGCGCGAGGCGCTGCCCCCGCTCGATAGAATCGACTCGCTGATGTACAAGACGGCGGGCGTCGCGTTCGCCGGACTCGCCCTGCTTCTGATGACGGGGGCGATTTGGGCTAACGAGTCGTGGGGGCGCTACTGGGGGTGGGACTCGAAGGAGACGGGCGCGTTCGTCGCGTGGCTGACCTACGGCGGCTTCCTCCACGTCCGCATCTCGCGCGGCTGGACGGGACGCGCCGCCGCCTACTTCGCCATCGTCGCCTTCGTCTTCATCATCTTCACCTACCTCGG
>DASUNL010000296.1:0-6461 GCA_036277175.1 Pyrinomonadaceae bacterium
GTCGCCGGACGGCCGCGGCTTGCGCGGCCGCCGCCTGCGACGAAGCGGCCGACGCGCCCTGCGCGGACGCGGCGGCGTGACCGGCCGACGGCGCGCCGCCCGGCGACGGCTGGACGCGCGCGGGCGTCTGCCCCGACTCGAAGGGGCGCGACTGTCGCGGCGACATGATGGTCATCTCTTCGTCGAAGTCGCCGGTGTTGGCCGGTCGCGTCACGTCGAAGTCTTCGTCGCCGTCGGGCGCGCGTGGCGTGGGCGGCAGTGGGCTTGACGCCGACCCGCGCTCGACGAGCTCGCCCGTCGTCGCTGACCTTTGATACTCGCCGCCGTCGCCCAACGCTCCGCTTTGAGGATTGGCGACGACGGTCTTGTACGGGTCGAACGGGGCGGGCTGCGGCTGCTGTTGAGAGGATTGCTGGTCGGGGCGCAGCATGCGGTCGAGTTCCGACGAGGCGACGCGCGCGGTCTGCTGCGCGTGGCGGTGCGGGTCGTCGGCCGGGAGGCCGTCGGTCGTGCGCACGTCGTCGGAGAGCGGGATGGTCGCGGCCTTCGGCGAGACGGTTTCCGAGCCTTCGCCCATTCCGCTCGTCACCCGCAGCGGCGCGCCGCACTTGCGGCAGAAGCGTGCCTCCGACGCCGACTCCGCACCGCAGTTTACACAAGTTCTGTTCATCGGGGTTTCTACTCTGACTTTTCTGCGAGGGCAGTGTTCGGGGCGGGGCGCTCAGCTTGCGGCGGGCGGCGTCGCGCCGCGCGTCGGTGGCGCACGACGACCGTGCCGGCGACGAAGTCGTGGAGCGCGCGGCCCTCGGCGCTGAAGACGGCGACGAGGAAGCCGAGCCCGAGCGTGGCGAGCGTCAAGGCGTAGCCGAGCGTGTGGCGGACGAGCGCGCGCGCGAAGCTCAACTGTCGCCCATCCGCGCGCTCGATTCTGAGGCCCGTCACCCACTTGCCGACGCTGCGACCGCTAAAGCCGGCGAGCACGATGAAGTTGAGCAAGGCCAGCGCCCCGACCGCCGCGTAGCCGAGCGAAGGGAGTCCGCTGCCGCCCCAGCGCACGCCCGCGCCGCCGCCGAACGCGCGCGCGACGAGCGTGGCGGCGGCCATCACGGCGGCGAGGAGCGTGTAGTCGAGGAGCAGCGCGCCGCAGCGCAACGCGAAGGGGGCGCGCAGGCGTTCGGCGCGCGTCTCGGCCGCGCGCGAGCGTGCGCGCGACGACGAGGCGGCGGCCGTCGTGGCCGTCCCCGCGTGCGCGCGACTCGTCTGTTCGATGTTCGCCGACAAAGTATTTTAAGAGCGGTCAGCAATCAGCTTTGCGGCAGTCAGCTTTTTGTTTTTGCTGAACGCTGAAAGCTGATTGCCGACCGCTACCCTATCAGAAAATGGAGCGTCGTCTCGCCGAGGCGAATCTTGTCGCCGTGTTCGAGCGTGCGCGGCTGTCTGGGGCCGAGCCGAATCGTCTCGTTGACGACCGTGCCGTTGACCGAGCCAAGGTCTTCGACGAGATACGTGTCGCCCTGCCGCCAGATGCGCGCGTGGCGGCGCGAGATTTTCGTCTCCGGGTCGAAGGGCGACAAATCGACCTCCGGGAAAATGTTCGAGTGCGGGTCGCTGCGCCCGACGAGGTTGCTCTCCTTCGGCAACTCAAACGCGCGGTTCAGCTCCGTGGTTCCCATCACGACGAGTTTCGCGGTCGCGCGCGCGGCGCGAGCCGAGGCGGCGGCCGAGGCTAAGGGTTGGCGCGCGCCGCAGTGTGCGCAGAAGACGTCGTCGGCCGCGATGCGCCCGCCGCAGAAGCCGCAGTAGACCATCTCGACGGCGACGGTCGAGCCGACTTCGCGGTTCGCGGGGAAGAGTCCCGCGCCGTAACTGACCGCGCCAGAGCGCAGCTTTTCGAGGTGCTGCCCGAGCGCGTCGCGCATGTCGGCGGCCGAGCGGAAGCGCGCGGCCGTCTCGTACTCGACGGCGCGCATCAGGATGGTCTCCATCTCGTTCGAGAGCGAAGGGTTGTGCTGACGCGGCCGAGGGTTCTTCGTGAAGTCGAAGATGAGCAGAGGGTTGTCCTGCGGGTCTGCGCCCGTCAGGAGATGAAACATCGTCGCGCCGAGTGAGTAGATGTCCGTGCGCGCCTCGGCCTTGCCGCTGAAGAGTTCGGGCGGCGCGTAGCCCATCGTGCCGACGGCCGTGACGCCCTTCTCTTCTTTCTGCACCCAGCGCGCGATGCCGAAGTCGATGAGCATCACGCGGCCGGTGTTGCCGTCAATCATCAAGTTCGCGGGTTTTAAGTCGCGGTAGATGATGGGCGGGTTCTGGCTGTGCAGGTAGTGCAGCACGTCGGCGACCTGCATGCCCCAGTCGCAGACGGTCAGCTCGTCGATGCGTCCGCCCGGCGCGTTTCGCAGACGCGCGAGGAAGTCGCCGCCCGAGATGTACTTCATCACGAGGTAGAAGCGGCCGAGGCCCGACGACTCGTCGTAGAAGTAGTCGTAGATGGTCGGAATCGAGGCGTGTTCGAGCGAGGCCAAAAGCATCGACTCGCGTTTGAAGTCAGCGATGGCCTTCTCGTGCTGCTGCTCGTCGATGTTCGACTGCACCATCTCCTTGACGGCGCGCGGCGCGTCGCCCAAGTTCTTGTCGCGCGCGTAGTAGACCGCGCCCATCCCGCCGCCGCCGATTTTTTTGACTATCTCGAAGCGGCCGTTAAGGAGCGTGCCCGACTCAAGCTGCTTGTTCGCGCTGCGCCCCCCGCCGCCCGATGCGCCGACGCGACCCGTCGGGCGAAAAGGCGCGCCGGTGCGCGAAGAGACGTAAGCCTCGCCCGTGTCGCCGCGTCGCGGCTGCTCCGCCGAAGCGTCTCCCGTGCCCGCGAGCGGTGACGCCTCGCCGGTAGGCTCGGCGCGCACAGCGACCGGCGGCGCGTCGTCGAAGGGCGACAACTGACGCTCCTGTGGTTGCTCTTGCGGCATTGACTGCTGTGCTTGCGGTTGCTCTTGCGACTGTGCTTGCGGCTGTGACGGCGACTGAAGTTGCGGCTCAGGTTCGGGCGTCGCCGACTCCGTTTGCGGCGGCGGCGTCTGCTGCGCGTCCGTGATGTGCTCGTCTAACTCTTCGGCCGCTTGCTGAGTCGGCTCGACTGGCTCCGCGCCGATGAGCGTGGGCTGGAACTGTTCGCTCAGGTCTTCGGAGCGCGGGCTGGCGTCGGACTCACGCGCGTCTTCGCGCCCTTCGTCGGGCGAGGGCGAGCCGACGCCGGGCGAGGCCACGGCGGCGCGCGCCTTCTCGCCCGGCCCGTCTTCGGCGGCCGACATGAAGCCCGCGCTCGACGCCTCGCCCGACGCGGGCTCGCGCACGGCGGCCGAAGGCGGCTGAAGCACGACCCCGCAGTTACCGCAGAAGCGGTCGTCGGGCGAGACCGAAGCGCCGCATTGAAGGCAGAAGGACATTCCCTTTATCGACTATTTGATGACGTGAAAACGCAGGAAGGTTTTGCCGACGATGACCTCGTCGCCGTCGCGCAAAGGCTGACGGTCGCCGGGCAGAAGACGCCTCCCGCGGTTGATAAAAGTGCCGTTCGTCGAACCCAAATCTTCGATGTAATAGAGGCCGGCGCGGCGCGTGATGCGCGCGTGGCGGCGCGAGACCTTCGCCTCGGGGTCGTCCGAGTCGAGGTCGACGTCCGGGAAGATTCCGCCGTCGGCGTCCCAGCGCCCGATGTGCGCCTCGTCCTCGCTCAGGGGAAACTCTTTGCCGACCGAGCGGCCGCGATGGATGACGAGCTTTGCGTGCGCGACGACCGCGCCCGTCGAGCCCGAAGACAACGAATGCGCGCCCGACTGCAAAGGGCCGCTCGCCTCGCCGATGCTCGCCGCGCTCGCGCCGCCCTGCGCGTTCCCGCCCGGCGAAGACGACGTGGCCGCGCCGCCCGGCGTCTCGCGCTGCGGCGGCGCGCTCTGCTTGTCGCTGCTCTCCTGACGGCCCGCGACGGTCGCGGCGGCGCGGCCGTGCTGCGGCATCGTCGTCGGCGTCGAGGGCGAATCATTGTGCATCGCGGAGGCGCGCCGCTCGACGAAGCCGCGCGGCGCGCTGCTGTTGCCGCCCGCACCTTCGCCGCGCGCGGAGACGTGCGGCGGCGCGGCGGCCGAAGGGTCGCGCCCGGCCGAAGAATCGCCCCCGCGCGCCTCGGCCCGCCCCGCGCGCGGCGACGGAGAGAGCTGCGCCCCGCACTCGTCGCAGTACTGCGAGCCGTCAAGATTCTCCGTCTGGCACCTCTCACAGGTGATCATGTGATACCTACAGTTTTGAGCGCGGCGGAGGGGAAGAAACTCCCCTCCTCAGACTCTATCCGGCGCGAAAAAAGAAGGTTTAGGGGCCGCACCGTGGCCCCTCATTGTAGCGCGAAAGAGCCGTAAATCGTAAATCGTAAATCGTGAATCGTAAATCGCGCACAGCGTCTGCGCGGACTGCGGGCGCGGCGGGCATCTTTCAGACCCGCTCGGAACTCTAACTCCGTTCGCCTTTGATGATTAACGATTGCCGGTTCACGGCTTTATTGAAACCCGTCCATCATTTTGGACGTAGAAGATTTGCCGGTCACGACGCTCAGGACTCACGGCGCGCGCCTTTTGATATCGACGCCGAACTGTGAGAAGCTTTCCGGTTACGCTCCCCGGCCGCGCACCGCGACCTTTTTTTTAAACGAAGGAATACGTAAGTTATGGCCCTCAGCCGAAAGAAAAAGATCATCATCGCCGTCGCGGCCGTCGCCGTCGTCGGCCTCATCGTCATCTTCAGCGTCTTCGCCGGCGGCAACGACCAGCCTGAGGTGACCATCGTCAAAGTCGACGTCCGCCCCGAGCTGAAATCGACGGTGACGGCCTCGGGCGAAGTCCGCCCCATCCAGTTCATCAACCTGACGAGCGAGGTCGGCGGCCGCGTCGAGGAGATTTACGTCAACCCCGGCGACCAAGTGCAGAAGGGCCAGCCGCTCGTCCGCTTAGACCCCACACAGCTTCAGTCGCAGCAGGAGGCGCAGGCCGCAGGCGTGCAGGTGGCCGTCTCCGACGTGGCGAGCGCGCGCACGGCCGTCCAGTCGGCCGAGACCAACGTCCAGCAGGCGCAGCAGGGACTCGTCACCGCCGAAGCCGGACTCAGCAGCGCGCGGCAGGGCGTCGTCACCGCGCAGACGGCCGTCGACCGCGAGCAGGTCAACCTCAACGCCGCGCAGCGCGAGTTGAAACGCATCACCGAGTTGGTCGAGTCTGGCGTCTCGTCGCGCTCCGAGTACGACACGGCGCGCGACCGTCTGGAGAGCGCGCAGGTCGCCCTGCGGACGGCGCAGGCGCAGCTCGAATCGGCCAAGATTGCCATCGAGGAGGCGAAGGCGCGCGTCAATCAGGAGCGCGTCCGCGTGAGGAGCGCGCAGCAGGGCGTCGAGTCGGCGCGCGTCAGCGTCCGCACTTCCGAGTCGCGCGTCTCGATGGAGCAGGCGCGCCTGCGCGGCGAGACGAGCCAGCGCAGCAAGTCGCTTCAACTGTCGCCGCTCACCGGCGTCGTCGCCGACATCCCGGCGCGCGTCGGCCAGTTCGCGCTCGCCAACTTCTCGACCACGCCCTTGATGACCATCGCCGACATGTCGACGATTAATGTCGAGGTCAACGTCGACGAGACGGAAATCGACGACGTCGAAGTCGGCCAAGGCGTGAAGGTGAAAGTCGACGCCCTCGGCGAGAAAGAGATTGAGGGCACGGTTAAGCAGAAGACGCCGCTCGCCGTCGGCAAGAGTGACACGCAGGGCGGCGGCATCAGCAGCCGCGTCAACGTGCAGGAGGCCAAAGAGTTCAAGGTCGTCGTCGAGCTCGTCAACATGCCCGACGAGGTGAAGAACTCTCTGAAGCCCGGCATGACGGCGACGGCCGTCATCACGACGAAGGTCAAGCAGAACGTCATCGCCGTCCCCCTGCAAGCCATCATCGAGAAAGTCCCGACGCCGACGCCGACGCCGGCGGCCGGGAGCGCGCCCGCGCCCGAAGCGGCCGAGCGGCCCAAGCCGGTGAAGGGCGTCTACGTCCTCGACGGCAACAAGGCGAAGTTCGTCCCCGTCGAGACGGGCATCACGGGCGAGTCCGACATCGAAGTCACGAGCGGTCTGTCCGCCGAGATGGAGGTCATCACGGGGCCGAGCCGAGTGCTTCGCACGCTCAAGGAGGGCGAGGTCGTGAAGAAACAGGAGCGCAAGCCGGGAGCGCCGGCCGGCGAGGAGGGCAAGTCGTGAGCAGCACGAGCGACGCGATAATCACGACCCCGTCGGCGGCCGACCCGACGGCGCTCGAACACGGCGACCTGCTCGCGCACGACGCCGTCCCGGCCGCGCTCATCGCGATGCGCGAAATCTGGAAGACCTACCAGATGGGCTCCGAAGAGTTGCACGCGCTCAGGGGCGTCTCCTTCGACGTGCAGCGCGGCGA
>DASUNL010000297.1:0-8704 GCA_036277175.1 Pyrinomonadaceae bacterium
CCCTCGCATCCTAAGTCGCGGCGGGCCGGCGCGCTCTCAACTGACGGCAGCACGCCCCGTGCCAGCCGCGAGGTGCGCCCGCCGCGCTTTGCCTCGCCGGGAACAATGTGCAACCATGGCACTCCAGAAGGCGTATATTCGAGACACCGGGACGCGAACGAGCGTGCGCCTTCTTGGCCCGTGCCGCGTCCGGGAGCGACCGACTGCTATGCAACCCGAAAAAGAGAGTAACGTCAAGGCGGGTCAGACGGGTGAGGCGGCCGACACGCCCGCCGCGTGCCCGAGTTGCCACGCGCGGCTCGTGCCCGGCATGCGCTTCTGCCGCACGTGCGGCTACCGCTTGGGCGAGGGCGTCGAGGAGTACGCCGAGACGCGCCGCTTCTCCGGCGACATTCCATTCGTCCCGCCTGCGGGCACGACGACCGACGCGCGCAAAGGCGCGAGCCCAAACTTCATGCCCGGCACGTGGGCTCCGCTCGCCCCGCTCGGCGCGCGCAACTCGTCGCTCGCGGACTCCGCTGAGTCCAAGTCAACGCTCGCGAAGACTTGGCGGCGTCTGCGCGGCAACTGGATGGTCTGGGTCTTGGTGATCATCGTCGTGCTGACGGCGTCGGGCGTCGTGATGCGTAACGTCCGCCGCGCGGGCGGACTCGGCGGCGCGCCGACGGTCGCCGCGCCCGCCTCCTTCCTCGGCGTTGACGGTTTAGACGACGCCGACGGCGGCGGCGCGTTCATCGAGGGCATCGCCGCGCCCGGCACTCCGGTCGAGCTGGCCGGACTCATCGGCGGCGACGTGATTACGAGCTTCGACGGCCAACAGGTGCGCGACGACAGCGAGATGCGGCGCATCCTTCGTCAGACGCCGCCGGGCAAGACCGTCGAAGTCATCTACATCCGCGACGGCGAGACGCGGACGACGATGCTGACGACGATTGCGGAAAAAGATTATCGCGGCCTGCAAGACCTCGACGCGCGCCCCGAGGGTCGCGGCTTCCTCGGCATCGGCGGCATGGATCGCGTGCGCGTGCCGAACACGAACTCTTACGGCGTCGAGGTCGACGTCAGCTCGAACCGCCCGGCCGACATCGCCGGGATGCGCGACGGCGACATCATCGTCGAGTTTGGCGGCAAGCCCATCCGCACCGAGGGCGACTTGCGCCTGAGGATTTACGAGGCCGTGCCGGGCACGACGATTCAAGTCGTCGTCGTGCGCGCGGGCGAGCGCGTCACGATTCCCGTCAAGATGGGCCGCGACGACTAACCGGGCGGCGAGACGTAGTCGCGCAAACGCGCCTCCATCTCGCGCCGCACGTCGGCGCGGTCTTCCTCCTCCTCGTCCGCCTCGAACAACTCGAAGAGCGCGTAGGGCGGCTCGGCGACGAGCCTTAGCTCCCAAGCCTCGCGCCCCCCGTGCGACGGGCGCGTGAGCCACATCGCGTCGAACTCCGACGCCTCGACGGCCGCGCCCTCGAACACGAACGCGCCTCCCGCCTCGTCTCCCGCCGCAACCTCAAGCCTCGCCTGCGCGAGCGTCCCCTCGGTCATCAACACGCGCGCGAGCCGCCAACCGTGTCGTCGGTAGGTCGCCAGCGTCTCGCGAAATTTCTGCAACTGACTCATGGGCCGAAGCGGCGTCGGTACTCGCCGGAGACGATGAAGGACTTGACCATCTCGGCCGAGATGTGGTTGCCGCCGTGGTCGTTGAGCTTGCCGAGCCAGAAGTTGAAGCCCTGTAAGTCGAGCGTCGCCTCGGGCGGGTCGGGCGGGTTGCGCCTGAGATACCCGAAGTACTCCGTCAGCACGAACGCGCGGTTGCGCTCGATGTCGCGGAAGCGCGGGTGCTCGGCGATTTGGAAGAGGACGGAGGGGCGCGTGCGCCCGCCGTCGTTAAGCCCGGCGACGAGCGCGTCGCGCCCGACCTCGGCCGCCGTCAGCCCGGCGTTGGCGATGAGCGTGTCCACGTACTGCGCGTTGCCCATCTGGTCGAAGACGGCGCGGAAGCGCGCGCGCGCGACCCACCCGTCGAGAAACGCCGCCTTGTTGCGCGAGAGCTGCGCCTCCGCTTCCGGCTGTCCGATGACGACGTGGCGGCCGAGCCTCTGCTGGTCGGGCAGGAACGAGGCATAGACTGGTATCGCGTTGAACGAAGCCTTCTGCAAGCGGTAGAGGAAGAAGCCCGTCTCCTGAAACTCGCGCGAGAGGAAGAACGCGCCCGAGACGTTTTCGCGCCGCGCCGTCGTGCAGTTCGGCTCGCCACCACACGACGTAATCTGATTCGTCCAGAAGGCCAGACCGGCCGCGTCAGGCTCGCGCCCGAAGAAGTCGTTGTAGTGCTGGCGGACGAAGAACTGCGCGGAGTCGATGGCGTTCGGCGCGTTCGCGGGCGCGAGGAAGTGCGCCGTCTGGTTCGCCGTCGGGTTCGTCACGCTGCGGCTCGCGGGCAGAAACGTCAGCCCCGCGCCCGTCGGCGTGACGGTGTGCGTGCCCGTCGTCGAGATGTGGCCGAACGTGTAACGCCCGGTCGAGTCGGTCACGGCGACGGCGTTCTGCGCGCCCGTGAGGCGGACTGCGACGCCCGCGAGTCCCTGACCCGTGTTGCCGACGACGCGGCCGCTGATTTGAATCGTGCGGCGCGTCGCGTCGTCGTCGAGCGTGTCGTCCGAGTCGCGGTCGAGCGCGAGACGCCGACCCGTGCCGGGGAGCGCGCCCGTAAAGGTCAGCTCCGCGCCGGGGCCGGCCGAGTCGAGCAGTTGCGCGAGCGTGACGATGGCTTCGGAGCGGCTGTCGGGCTGGAAGAGTCCGTCGCCGACGTGGAGGAAGCCGCGCGGCGCGCCGCCGTAGATGCCGCGCACGACGAGGTCGCAGTTCGGGCCGAAGGTGCCGGGCGATTGCTGTACGCGCGACTGCGACTGCTGCATCAAGAGGTTGATGCGTTCCAGCACCTCGGGCGCGCTCTTGTTCTCGGCGCTGACGGTCACCTGCAATCCGACCGCAGGTGCGACGCCCGAGTCGAACGAAAGCACGAACGCCTCGATGTCGCGACGCTGCTGCTCGCCCGCTTCGCCGGGCTGGAAGCCGGGCAGGTTCGCCATGTTGAAGCCGGGGTTGTGAAGGAAGTTAAAGACCGTGTCAATCGAGCCGTCGTGCAGGAAGCCGTAGCCCGTGATTTGCTCGTCGCGCGGCTGGCCCGAGGCGGGCTTCTGCAAACCCGTCCGCTGGTACATGCCGCGCATCTGCGGGGCCTTGAACTGCTGCGGCTCGCCGAGGATGCCGCCCGAGCGGACGATGACGTCGTTGCCGGGCAGGAAGCCGGGGAACGAGCGGTGGCAACTGTTGCAGACGAGGCCCGTCAGCGTCGGGCCGTTGCGGAAGAGCGTCGCGCCACGCTCGGCGCTCGTCCCCGTCGAAGGGTTGGGGAAAGTTCTATCAAGGTTCTGATTCGGGTTCGGCGGGAAGGCGAGTGTGCGGACGAAGTTTGTGAAGGCCGTCATCTCGTCGGGCGTGAGCAGGCGCGGGCCGCCGAGCAGCGAGACGAACGCGCCGTTGAACTCGGAGAGGTTGCGCTTGTCACCGCGCCAGTGAAACGGCTCTGTGCCGATGATACCGCGCAAGGTCTGCGTCAGCATCGGCCCCTTCATCGGGTGCTGCGCGCCGCTCAGGAGGATGACGTCGCCCTGCGGGTCGCCCAAGTCCCACGCCAGCCCGTCGTTGTGCCCCGACAGGTGACAACTCGCGCACGAGACCGTGCCGTGCGCAGAGAAGGTGGCCGCGTCGTAGAGGAAGCGTCGGCCGAGTCGCACGGCCGCAGGCTCGGGGTTAAAGCCGAGCGCGACCGTCGCCGTTTGCGTCTTCGTCACGGTGTTGACGAGACTAAGCGTCATGTCGAAGCGGTTGAGGACGTAGAGGCGGTTGCGCGCTTCGTCGAGCGCTAACCCTGTCGGCCCTTGCCCGACATTGATGCGCCCCTGCACGACGCCCGTCGGCGCGAGGAATCCGACCTTGGCGGAGCTCGTCGCGGCGACGTAAACGGTGCCGTCCGATGCGCGCGCGATGTCGCCGGGCATCGCGAGCGAGAGCGCTCGCTCGGCGTCCGTCCCCGCCGCGTTGTTGAAGTCAACGTGCGGGTTTAAGTCGTGGACGGACGTGAGCGAAGGGATGCCGCCCGGCGACGTCGCGAGAATCGAGACGCGGCTCGCCTGAAAGCGCCCGCGCAGGTTCGGCTCGAAGCGGCGGATGCTGTCGGACTCTAAGTTGGCGACGAACAGACGCGAGGTCGTCGGGTCGAACGCCATGTTGCCGACGTGCGTGGCGAGCCCACGCACCTGTGCTATCGCGCTCGTCTCGCGCAGGCCGGAGGTCGCGTTAATCGTGACGAGGTCGATGTCGGCGAGTCGGTAGGTGACGTGCGCGTCCCACTTCGTGTCGCCCGTCTCGTCGGCCCACGCCGAGCCGTTCCACTTGACGATGAGGCTCGTCGAGGGCGCGGGCGACAGTCCCACCCGGAGCGAGGGGTTCGGCGCGGGCAAGCCCCCCTGCTGCGCGACGACCGGCTCGGGGATGAGCGTCGTCTGGTTGCCCGACTCGAAGACGGAGACGAAGACCTGCCCTCCCGCCGCGTCTCGCGCGAGCGCGCGTGGCTGCTTGCCGAAGATGTCGATGACCTGCGGCGCGGCCGTCGGGTTCGACGGGTCGAAGACCTTGACGACGCCGCCCGACCCGGTGATGCGTCTCCCGCTGACCGTCTGGCCGCCTCCGCCCGAGACGCAGACGAAGGCCATCTCGCTCGACAGTCCGGCGAAGAGCACGTCGGTCGGCTCGTCGCCCACGTCAATCGTGCGCTTAACGTTGCCCGAGGCGAGGTCGACGATGCTCACCGAGTCCGAGAGCCAGTTGACGACCCACGCCTCGCGGTCGTTGCGCGCCGCGACGCTCACCGGCTCAAGCCCGACGGGAATCTCTGCGGTGAGCATGGGGACAGCGCCGCCGAGTTGGAAGACCGAGAGCGTGCCGTTCGGCGAGTTGACCGCGAGCAGGCGCGTGCCGTCGGGAGTCAGGGCGAGCGGGTGAACCTGCGGGCTCTCGAAGTTTCTGAACGCGACGGCCGTCTGTTGCGCCGAGGCGTGAAAGAAATTTTTGTAGGTCGGGAGCGAGGCCGTCAGAAGTGAGAGCGCGACGACGCAGAGCGGCAGACGCCGTGCGAAGACGCGGCGTGCGTTCGAGGGATTCATGGGGGACACCTCTTCTTTTTGTAAGACGGGACTGATTGCCCGCGCGGGGAGCCGCGGAGGTTTTATGCCCTTGTACGAACGAGCGGACGAAACTAACGGAGTTGCGGCGACTGCGAAGACGAAAGAATCGGCGCGCCCGTCGCGCCGACGCGGCGTCAGTCGCCGACGGCTTGGAGACGCGCGCGTGCGCGCGACGTCGGCACGGTGATGCGGAAAGTCGTGCCCCGGCCCGGCGCGCTCTCGACCGAGATGTGGCCCGAGTGCTCCTGCACGATGCCGTAGGAGACGGCCAGACCCAGACCCGTCCCGCGCCCGACGCCCTTGGTCGTGAAGAACGGGTCGTAGATGCGCGCGACGTTCTCCGGAGCGATGCCGATGCCCGTGTCCTCGACCTCGACGGCCACGGCCTCCGCGCCCTCGGCCCACGTGCGCAGCGTGACGCTCCCGCCGTCGGGGATGGCGTCGCGCGCGTTGAGGATGAGGTTGGTGAAGACCTGCTGAAGCTGCCCGGCGTTGCCGAAGGCGGGCGGGAGGTCGTCGGCGTACTCGCGCGCGACCTCGATGCGCCCGTGGCGCAACTGCGGCTCAAGCAGTTGGAGCGTGTCTTCGAGCACGCGGTTTAGGTCAACCTCCGTGAACTGCGTGACGCCGCCCGTGCGCGAGAAGTTGAGGAGGTTGTTGACGATGCCCGTGGCGCGGTCGGTCTGCCGTCGAATCTTTTGAAGCAGGGCGTGCTTCGGGTCGGCCTCGGCCAGCATGCCGAGGAGCATCTGCGTGTAGGAGGAGACGCCCGTCAGAGGCGTGTTTATCTCGTGCGCGACGCCCGCCGCCAAGAGGCCGATTGACGAAAGCTTCTCGCGCTGCTGCAACTGCTCTTCGAGGCGGACGCGCGTCGTCACGTCTTCGACGACGACGAGCGCGCCCGTGTGGAAGGTCGCGTCGGCGCGCTTCAGGGGCGCGATGGCGACGTTTAGGGTGAGCGGGCGGCCGCGCCGCGTTGCCGTGTGCAGCTTGTAGATGTGTCGCAACTCCGAGAGCTGCCACGCCGCGTCGCCCAAGACCTGACGCAGCGTCTCGGAGAACTCTTCGGCGAACAACTCCTCGACGCGGTGGCCGACGGCCTCCTCGCGCGTCACGCCCAACATCTCTTCGAGCGCGGTGTTGCAGCCCGTCACGCGCCCGTCGGTGTCCACGGCGACGAGGCCGACGTTAATCGACTCGACGATGGACTCGTTGAACTCCTTCAGCAGCTCAAGCTCGGCGGCCCGCTCGCGCTGCTCCTGATAGAGCAGGCTGTTCTCGATGGCGACGGCCACGTAGCCCGAGATGGTGCGGAGGATTTCGAGGTCTTCGGTCGAGAGGAGCGCGCCGCCCGTCGAGCGGCCCAGCCCGATGACGGCGACCAGCCGGCCGCGCACGACGCATGGCACGTAGTAGTGGAGCGCGCGGCGGACGAAGCCCGTAGTCTCGGGCGCGAGGTCGAGGTCGTCGGCGCGGACGATGCCGGTCGAGGCCGACCGCACGCGAATCATGTCGCGGAAGTCGGGCGGGACGAGCACCTCGCTGGAGAGTCCGGCCGAGCGCGCGACGCGGTAGCCGCTCGCGGCGCGCCGGTCTTCGATGAAGATGGCGATGCGCTCGACGCCGAGGACTTGTTGCAGGCGGGAGACGAGCGCGTCGAGCAGAGGGTCGAGCGTGGTCGTCGCCGAGAGCGTGCGGCCGAAGTCGAGCAGGCCGTTGCGCAGGTCGTACCGCTCGCCGTAGAAGAAGCGGTCGGTCTTCTCCTGTAGGAAGTTCTTGAGCGGCGCGGCCGTCATCACGATGACGGCCATCGCGGCGACGGCGATGATGAACTGAAGCGTCGCGATGCCTGCGCCGCCAGACGCGCCGCCCGACGCGACGAGGTCAAGGCCCGACGCCTTGAGCACGGCGACGTAGATGACCGTGCCGATGAGGAGCGCGATGGCGAGCGTCGTCAGTGCGTAGACGGCCGTGCGGCGGACGACGATGTCCACATCCATCAGGCGGTAGCGCACGACGGAGTTTCCGAACGTGAGCGGGATGAGCGCGAGCGGCAAAACGGCCGCGTCGGCCAGACGCCGCCCCGTCGCCTCGCTCAGGAGCAGACTCTCCGCGCCGCCGAACAGATAGCCTACCGCGTAGAGCAAAGTGAACGGCGTAATCGCCAGAGCCGAACCCCAGACGACCCACTTGAGTTGCTGGCGCACAATCGCCGAGTCGCTCTTCCAGAAGCGCCGCACCAGAATCACAGCGCCCGCGACGAGCGCCGAAGTCAGACACGTCACGTCGGCCATCCACAGCCACGGGCCGAACTCGTAGGAGAAGAGCGACGTGAGGAAGTTGAAGCGCGGCGAGACCTGCGGGAGCAGGAAAAGCGCGTTCGCGAGAATCAGCAACGCGGCCGGGACGTAGAGCAGGTAGACGAGCCACGGCCGTCGCTCCGACAGGCGGTAGCGCACCGGGTAGATGGCACAGAAGTGCAAAAAGAGCGGCGCGAAGAGCGCGAGCGCCGCCTCGTCGAGGAAGAAGATGACGCTGTCCAAGTCTTCGTAAGCGCCGTAGGGCTTGTAGAAGTGGAAGACGAAGGCGACGAGGCAGAGCGTCGTGAAGTGCAGCACGAAGGGCGCGCGCCCGCCCTGCTTGAAGAGGACGAAGAGGCCGACGAGCAGGTAGACGACGCCGACGAAGTTGACGTAGAGGTCGCGCGCCGCCACGACGCGCTCGGGCGCGATGTTCTCAAGATAGACGTGATAGAAGCGAGTCTCTTCCGGGTGCGACGGGCGCTCGATGAGGTAGCGTATCCGGCCGGTCGCCTTCGCGTCTTCGAGGAAGATTTGGATGTCGGATGCGCGCTCGACCTCGACGTCGTGCTCTTCGTCGAGACTGACGGCGAGGAGGCGGTCGCCCGGCAGCACGCCGAAGACGCCTTTGCGTCCGGCGGCCCCGTTGCGGTCAACCGACTGCGCGGCGATGTGTCCGTCGCGCTCGACCCAGTCGACGCCGTCGGTGGGCGGGGCGGTGTGCGTCAGGCGTTGAGTGAGGTTGAGCACACCGGCCGCCGCGAGCACGGCCGCCGCGATCAGCACCACCCAAGCCCTCGTTGTCAGCACAGAGCCTTTCATCGCTTCACCGAAACGGTCGGACGCCTACATCGTTTTCGCCCCGCCGCCCCGCGCCGAAATCCTTGGCGGGACGCTTCTCAACTTAAACCAAAGACAGGAAGCAAGCCCTATTCCAACCCGCGACGGCGCGGCCGAGTGCGCGTCACACGCTACGGCCGCGCACCGCCCCCATTCAGTTTTTCGTATTTTCCTCCGAAAATTCGGAGAAACGGCCCCCGATACGGAAAAGCCCCGCGCGTCTCTTGCTCGGCCTCGTCGGGCCTTGAGACCTTGCGCGCGGGGACGGCGGGCCGGGCGGATACTCGCGTGCGCGGCCGACTTCGCGTCGGGCCG
>DASUNL010000298.1:0-12688 GCA_036277175.1 Pyrinomonadaceae bacterium
TGTCGACCCCGGGGGGGTCGTGGAAACATGCGCGGCAACGTCCGCGTTGTCCACGACCCCCCGGGGTCGGATCGTTTTGTTTGACGCTCACCGGGGGCGGCGCTCACTCCGTTCGCTTGCCCCCGGCTACTCTCCGTCCGCCCCTCCGGGGTTACCCTTTTACCATTTTACTTTTGCCTTTTAGTTCCCGCCGCCTTTGAGCCGTTGAATCTTCCCCTCGGCGCTCGTCTTGATGGCGTTGCGGAAGTTCTCGTTGAGGTCGGTCTGGGTCGGGAGAAGTTGGAGAGCCTTCTCGGCCGCCTCGATGGCGAGCTGCGTCTGGCCGTCGGCCTCGTAGGCGTCCGAGAGGCTGTCGTAAACGTTGGCCGACTGCGGGTAGGCCGAGACGTTGAGCTTGAAGATTTCGATGGAGTCTTTGGCGCGCCCCTGTTGGAGCAGTTGATAGCCGAGCGCGTTGACGGCAGGCTCGGCGAACATCCCGTTCCGCGGGTCTGTCTTGCGCGCCTCCTCGAAGGCCGCGAGAGCCTTCGCGAGTCCGTCGCGCTCGATCATGCGGAGGAACTTCGGCGCGCTCAGACGGCGGCGCGCGGCCTCCTCGGCGGCGAGGTCGCGCGTCAGGTTGAAGCGCAGAAAGTCGAGCGTCTGATTGACGACCTCGCGCGTGCGCTCGGTGTCGTCGACGATGTCGAAGCCGTGTTGGCCGTCAACGTAGTTGACGAACGTGATGGGCACCTCGTCGGCGAGAGAGGCGGCGACGAAGCTGTCAATCGAGCGGTTGAGGCCGGGGTTGTCGTTCCCTGCGCGGGCGACGAAGAGCGGCACGTCCGTGCGCGTCGGGTGGTCGTTCATCACGCCGTAATAGAAGACGCCGGCGCGGATGTACTTGCGCGTCTCGTCGAGGACGAGCGGCAGACCCAGATTGACGTTGGCCGAGCAAGACCAGAGGGCGATGCGTTCGGCGTCCAGCCCCAGCGTCGCGGCGTTGTCGCGCACGTACTTGACGAGGTCTTGCGTGTCGGGCGTGACTGAGGCGTTGCGCGCGTCGTAGGAGATGGCCGCAAGGCCGGTCGTCGCGGCGACCAGACGCGGCCAGCCCGTGTACTGCCCCCACTCCTTGAACTTCGGGCCCGTGCCGGCGGGCGGGTCGCCGACGCCGTTGACGAAGATGACGACGGGCAGGCGCGCGTCCTGCTTCGTCCCCGGCGGCGCGTAGAGGTGGAACTTGAGCGCCTCTGTGCCGACCGTCTTGTAGGTGATGTCGCGCCGCACCTCGACGCGCGCCATGTCGGGGTGCGTCGGGACGATGGGGCGCAGGCGCGGGTCTTGCTGCTGCGGCGGCGGCGCTTGCGCGAACGCGGGCGCGAGCTCGCACAAGACGATGAGCACGGCGAAGAGCACGCCGTGGACGCTCACCCGGCGGCGCAGGTTACGGAGGTGTTCTGACATGGGGGAAACTCCTTTCAGTAGGAATGATGAATGCGGAGTGATGAATGATGAATGGAAGACAAAAGGCTCTCTATTCATCATTCATCATTCATCGTTCATCATTTCCGTCAGCCGGTGAACTTGTAGCCGACGCGGTGGACGGTGATGATGTAGCGCGGGTCGCCCGGCGTGTCCTCAATCTTCTGGCGGAGCTTGGCGATGTGCATGTCGACGGTGCGCGTCAGGGGCAGCCCGTCGTAACCCCAGACGGAATCGAGCAGTTGGTCGCGGCTGACGACCTCGCCCCGGTGCTCGACGAAGTAGCGCATGATTTTGAACTCGCGCGGGCTCAGCTCCAGCGTGCGGCCGTCCTTCGTCGCCTCAAGGGTCTTGAAGTTCAACTCCACGTCGCCGAACTGCACGCTCTCGATGGCCTCCGAGGGTTTGGACGCGCGCCGCAAGACCGCTTCGACGCGCGCCATCAGTTCGAGGAAGCTGAAGGGCTTGGTGACGTAGTCGTCCGCACCCGTCTTCAGTCCAAGGACTTTATCAATCTCCTGCCCGCGCGCCGTGAGCATGATGATGGGCGTGGTGTTGCCCTCGCTGCGGAGCTGGCGGCACACGTCGAGCCCGCTCATGCGCGGCAGCATCACGTCGAGGATGAGGAGGTCGTGACCCTTCTCCTGCGCGAGCCGGAGGCCCGACTGCCCGTCGCGCGCGACCTGCACGTTGTAGCCCTCGTAACTGAAGCCGTCGCGCAGGGCGACGGCCATCGCCTGATCGTCTTCGACGATGAGGACGCGGCGCGTCGGGTGGGTGGTCTGTGATTCCATCTGTTTTGCGTTCTGCCTCGCGGCTTGCGGGCCGCCCGCGCGCCGGCTCGTGACGTGTGCGGACATGTTTTTGACTCTCCTTCGGACGTGACGAAGTTCGGTCTCGCTTGACTCCCTAATGCTTGACGCCTAGGCGCGTAGGCCCGCGCCCCCCTCGGCCAGAGGCGGCTGTTCGGCGGCGCGCGTCTTCGCCTCTTCCGCCGCTTCCTCGCCCGCGCGCGCGGGCAAATGAATCGTGAACGTGCTCCCGCGCCCCGGCTCAGACTCGACGGTGACGCGCCCGCGATGCGCCTCGACGATGTGCTTGACGAGCGAAAGCCCTAGGCCGCTCCCCTTCACGTCGTGCACCAGCCCCGTCGAGACGCGGTAGAACTTCTCGAAAATCTTCCCGTGCTCCTCGCGCGGGATGCCGACGCCGTAGTCTTTAACCGAGACGGTGACCGATTCGGCCTCGCGCCCCGTGCGCACGACTATCTCTTTGCGCTCCGCCTCTTCGGAATACTTGACGGCGTTGTCCATCAGGTTCATCAGGGCTTGGCCGACGGCGTCGCGGTCGAGCGTCGCCGACGGTAGCGGCGCGCTCGAAGGCTCGAAGACGACCGCGAAGCCCTTCTGTTTGAGACGCACCTCGCAGGTCTTGACCGTCTCGGCGACCAACTCTTCGACGCAGACGGGCTCGAAGCGGTAAGTCTTTCGGCCCGACTCAATCTTCGAGAAGTCGAGGATGTTGTTGATGAGCTGCGTCAGCCGCCGGCTCTCGGTCTCGATGTGCTCGCCGTACTCGCGCATCTTCTCCTCGTCGCGCACGCGCCCGAGTTTCATGAACTCGCCGAAGACGCGGATGGACGAGAGCGGCGTGCGCAGTTCGTGCGAGACGTTCGAGACGAAGTCGGTCTTCATCTGCGAGAGCTTCATCTCGCGCGAGGCGGTGCGGAGCGCCAAGACGATGCCGCCGAGGAGCACCGACGTCATCAGAAGCGAGAGCGTCAGGTTGAAGTTGAAGTTCGAGCGCGCCCACTGCTCGGGCGTCATGTGGCGGCTGCGGATGCCGATGCTGTAGTCGGCGAAGTAGGGGAGGCCCGACCACATCTCGTCGTTCTGTCCGCGCACGGGCTGCGTCGAGTGGATGAGCTGTTTGCGCGGGTCGTAGACGGTGACGATGACGTTCTCCTGCGCGTCGTCGGGGAAGAACTTCGGGAGCGTCTGCGCGATGAGTCGCGGCAGGAAAATGTCGGTGAAGTAGCGCGTGTCGAGAATCATCCCGGCTAGCCCCACGACGCGCGCCGACTCGTCCGTGATGGGACGGTAGATGATGCGGTTGTCGGGGTCGCGCGAGTCTTCGGAGAGCGGCGCGCCGGGGACGCGCGTCCCCTCGCTGCTCAGGAGGCGGAAGGGCGCGGCGGCGATGGACGCGGCGCGCAACTCTTCCGGCGTCGGGTCGACGACGCTCCCTTGGTCGCGCGCGTCGAAGAAGAGCATCTCCGATTCGCCGTTCTCCTTGAAGGCGGCGATGAAGAGCCGCCGCGCGCCTTGGGCGTCGCACTTGCCGAAGTGGTACTTCGACCGTTGGAGGTTTCCGCCTTCGAGGTCGTGTGCCGAGACGCTTAAGACCTGTTCGGCGTTCGAGCGGTAGAAGAACTTGACCTCCTTCGACACGTCGGCCAGATAGTTCTTCATCCACATCTGTTCGGCGGCGGTCGAGGTGCGGCGCAGTTCCTTGAGCGAGTTGTATTGCAGGACGAGGATGCTGGCGAGCGGGACGACGACCGCCGCGAATCCAACCCAGAGGATGTGCTTACGCAGGAATGAATGCAGGTTAGACATCTAGTTCACTACTTTCCGCCGATAACATACAACGGAACGCCCCCGCGCGTCTCTACCCGGCGGCGCGCTTTTTACAGCTCATTTACATCTTTTACTACTATTTACCGGGGGTTGATGACATTTACGTGATGGGCGCGTAGAGTCGGCCGTGAACCTCGCGTTAGACATTTCAGGGGAGGGTTTTTGCGGGGAAGGAGTGGCCGAGATGAAGACCGTCAAGCTCGTTGTTATGATGTGCGTCGCGCTGTTCGTTCTGTGGGCCGCGTTCGGCTTCGTGTTGGGCGCGCAGGCGCGCTGCTCGGAGACGAGGCCGCGTGCGAAGCGCGCGAACGACCGCGCCGTCGATGCGCGGCTCGCGCAGCCCGCGCTCCCCGGCCTCCGTTTCGTCACGGTCGCCCCGGTCTACTAAAAACTTCGCCCGCCCGTCTCGACCGCGCGCGCGGCGCGGCCGTCTTCTTCGACTCAAGGGACGAGGACGATCTTTCCGTAAGCGCCGGGTTCGAGCACGGCCTCGTGCGCGCGCGGGGCTTCGGCGAGCGGAAGCTCGCGCCCGACGACGGGACGCAGCGTCCCCCGCTCAAGCCCCTCGGCGAGCGCAGCGTGAATCCCAACGAGTTCTTCAACCGGCGCATTCAAAAGAGACATCCCGCGCACGTCGGCGTCGCGCGCCATCAACGCGCGCGGGTTGATTTCGATTGTCCCTCGATTGCCGACGACGACGACGCGCCCGCCGCGCGCCAACACGTTCAGGTCTCTGTCGAGGTTGACGTTCGCGAGCATCTCGACGATGACGTCGAAGCCGCGCCCGCCCGTCAGTTGCACGGCTTGTTCGAGATAACCTTCCGCGCGGTGGTCTAAGACGTGTTGCGCGCCCTCGCGCTCGACGAGCGCGCGCCCTTCCTCCGTCCCACCCGTCCCGACGATGAACAGACCGGCCGCGCGCGCCAACTGCACCGCCGCGACTCCGACGCCCCCGCTCGCGCCGTGAATCAATACCGTCTCGCCCGCGCGCGCCGCGCCGCGCTGGAAGAGCGCGCGGTAGGCCGTCGCGTAAGGCACGCCGACGGCCGCGCCCTCGGCGAACGAGAGTCTTTCCGGGAGCGCGTGCGCCTGCGTCTCTTCGCACAGCGTAAGCTCCGCGTAAGTGCCTGTGACGCTCCCGGCGACGTAGACGCGCGCGCCCTCGGCGTGTCGTGTGACGCCTTCTCCGACGACCTCGACCACCCCCGCCGCGTCCATCCCCGGCGTGTAGGGCAGCTCGGGCAGACGCGCGTAAGTGCCCGCGCGGAGGTACGTGTCGACGGGGTTGACGCCCGCCGCGCGCACTCGCACGACGACTTGGCCCGGCGCGGGCTTCGGCTCATCGACCTCTTCGAGCCGCATCACCTCGGCCGCGCCGAACTCTCTAACTCGAATAGCTTTCATCTCAGACTCTCCCGCGTGCGTAGTTAAGAAGCTTGCTGACTCACGTCAGGTGACTCACGACGACGCTTCGCGCTGAACTTGGGCGACCGCCTCGCAGAAGCGCGCGACCTCCGCCTCGCTGTTGTAGTAGTGGACGGAGGCGCGCACCAACTCTTCGAGGCCGCGCGCCTCCATGTCGAGGCGCGTGCCCGGCGTCCGCGAGATGGTGACGTTGATTCTCTGCTCGGCGAGTCGCCGCATCAACTCTTCGGGCGCGACCGAATCGACCGTAAACGTCACGATGCCGCAGCGTCGCGCGCCGAGGTCGCGGACGACCACGCCCGGCAGTTCACCGAGACGCGCGCGCAGGTCGGAGGCGAGCGCCGTCACGCGCGTCTCAATCGCTTCGAGTCCCCAAGAGAGCGCGTACTCGACGGCCGCCGCGAGTCCGAGCTTCGTGGCGTAGTTCGTCTCCCAGTTCTCGAAGCGTCGCGCGTCGGCGCGCAGGCGGTAATGGTCGGCGTCAATCCACTCGGCGGCGTGCATGTCGAGCAGGACGGGTTCGAGGCGTTCGAGCATCGAGCGGCGCACGTAGAGGAAGCCGACGGCGCGCGGGCCGCGCAAAAACTTTCGCCCCGTCGCCGAGAGCATGTCGCAGCCAATCTCCTCGACGTCAATCGGCATCTGACCGACCGACTGGCAGGCGTCGAGGAGGAACGGGACGCCCCACTCGCGCGCGACGCGGCCGACCTCGGCCGCAGGGTTGACGAGGCCGCCGTTCGTCGGCACATGCGTGACGGCAATCAGGCGCACGCGCTCGTCCATCATCGAGCGCAAATGTTCGACGGAGAGTTGGCCCGTCTCGTCGCTCGGCACGGGCTCGACCTGTACGCCCTTGCGGCGCGCGGCCTGTAGGTACGCGATGTAGTTGCTGGCGTACTCGGCGCGCGAGGTGAGGATGCGGTCGCCCGCGCCGAGAGGTAAAGAGTAGAAGGCCATGTCCCACGCGCGCGTCGCGTTCTCGACGACGGCCACCTCTTCGCGCGCGCAGTTTATGAGACGCGCGACGAGGTCGTAGACGCGCTCGTGGCGGTCGCGCTCGCGCTCCTCGGCCTCGTAGCCGCCGACCTCGGCTTCGAGTTCGAGGTGCGAGACGACGGCGTCGAGGACGGGCGCGGGCATCAAAGACGCCCCCGCGTTGTTGAAATGCAGGACGCGCTCGCAGGCGGGCGTCTCGCGCCGCGCGCGCTCAAGGTCGAAGGGAGTTTCAGTCATAAGAAGTTGCCACCGAGGCACAGAGACACGGAGGAGGAAAAAGTAAAGGCCGTGAGTCGTCAATCGTCAATCGTGAATCGAGAAAGGCAGGCTCTTTCTATTCACGATTGACGAATCACGATTCACGGCCTTTGCCTTTTGTCTTCCCTCTGTGCCTCTGCGTCTCTGTGTTTGAGATTATCCGAAGAGCGGCGCGCCATCGTACTCGACGCTCCAGCCGTTGTTGCGGCTGGTGGCGAGGCTGCGGCGGAACCAGTGGGTGGCGGCCTCGCCGTCCTCGTAGCGGCGCGCGACGGGCGCGGGCTGGCGCGGGTCGACGCGGACGATTTGGCTTCCGGCCGCGCTCTTGCGCAGAGTCAGAAGCGCCAGCATCCCGTTCTTCGAGAGGACGGCGGTGCGGACTTCGGCCGGCTCGGCGTCGTCCTCCTCTTCGTCGTCGTCGAACCCTTCCTCTTCGTCGTCGAACGACTCCTCTTCCACCTCGGAGTCAACGTCAATCAGGTCGTCGAAAAAGTCTCTGTCGTCGTTCATTGAAATATGACTCACTCCCAAAATGATTTTTGATAGGCGCACTTCGCGGCGGGCCGTCGGTGTTTGTGCGGGCCGAAAGAGCCAACCTATACTACAGGCTCGCGCGCCTATCACAAAACGCCGGACGCACGCCTGAGAGGATGGCCCAACCACCCACGCCCGACGACGAAGAGAGACTGTTCGACCTCGCCATCGTCGGCGGCGGCGTCAACGGCGCGGGGCTGGCGCGCGACGCCGCGATGCGCGGACTCGGCGTCCTCTTGCTCGACAAAGGGGACGCTGGCGGCGGCACTTCCGCTTGGTCAACGCGCCTCATCCACGGCGGCCTGCGCTACCTCGAACACGGCGAGTTGCGTCTCGTGCGCGAAGCCTTGCGCGAGCGCGAGACTCTACTCAAAATCGCGCCGCATCTAGTCCGCCCGCTCCCCCTGCTCATCCCCGTCTACGCGGGACAGAGGCGCGGCCCGCTCCTCGTCCGCGCCGGGATGCTCGCCTACGACCTGCTCTCCTTCGACAAGACGCTCGCCAGCCACCGCGCGCTCACGCGCGACGAAACCCTGCGGCTCGCGCCCGCTTTGCGCACCGAAGGTCTTCGCGGCGCTTCGCTCTACATGGACGCGCAGGTCGAGTTTCCCGAACGACTCGTCATCGAGAACTTACTCGACGCGCGCGCGCGCGGCGCTTCGGTCAAGACTCATGCGCGCGTCACACGCATCGTCGTTGAAGACGGTCGCGCGGTCGGCGTCGAGTACGCGGACGAGTTGCGCGGGCGGGCGCACGACGCGCGCGGGCGGACGCACGAGGCGCGCGCGCGCGTCGTCGTCAACGCCGCAGGGCCGTGGGTCGATGAAGTTCTCGACGGCTCGCCGCTCGCGCGCGAGCGACTCATCGGCGGGACGAAGGGCAGCCACATCGTCGTCGCGCAGTTTGATGGTGCGCCCGCATGCGCCGTCTACGCCGAGGCGACGCGCGACGCGCGCCCGTTCTTCGTCATCCCTTGGCAGGGGCGCGTCCTCATCGGCACGACCGACACCCGACACGAGGGCGACCTCGACTCGGTCGCGGCCACGGAGGAAGAGATTGATTACCTGCTCGCCGAGACGAACCGCGTCCTCCCTTCGGCGCGGCTCGCGCGCGGCGACGTGCTCTACTCATACGCGGGCGTGCGCCCGCTCCCCTACACCGCGCGGGGCGCGACGGCCGCCATCACGCGCCGACACTTCACGCGCGACCACGCGCCCGAAGTCGAAAACTTCTTCTCACTCGTCGGCGGCAAACTCACCACCTATCGAAGCCTCGCCGAACAAGCGACCGACCTCGTCTTTAAAAAACTCGGCCGCAGCGCGCCTCCGTGCGAGACGGCGCGCGTGCCTCTGCCCGGCGCGTCCTTCAAGACGGGCGAAAGCTTCGAGCAGTTCAGCGCGTCCTTCATCAACGAGTGCGCGCTCCCGGAAGCGACGGCGCTACGCTTCGTCCGCGTCTACGGCTCGCGCGCCGAGGACCTTCTTGAGTTCGCGCGCGCCCGCGCACACTTACTCGCGCCGCTCGACGACGCCTCGGACGCGCTCGCCGCCGAAATCCCCTTCGCCTTCGAGCGCGAGATGGCCGCCACGCTCACGGATTGTTTGATGCGTCGGACGATGCTCGGCCTAAACGACGAGTCGGGCCTCGATGTTATCGAACCTGCGGCCGAAGTCGCGCGCGAGTATTTCGGTTGGGGCGAGGCGCGAGTGCGCGATGAGTTGAGGCTCTACCAAGAGTACGTGCGGCGATTCCGCTAGATGACGTTGACTCCGTCAGATGACGCTGATGAGGTGCGACGAGCGTTCGGCGACGCGGCCGATGCGCGCGGCGTCGGGGTAAGTCGCGCGGAGTGCTTCGAGCAGCCAGTCGGCGCGCGTGGGGTCAATCGAGATGAGGAGGCCGCCGGCCGTCTGCGGGTCGAAGAGGAGCGCGGCGAGTTCTTTGCTGACGCCTTCGGACAGGCGCACGTCTTCTCCGACGTAGAGGCGGTTGGTCTTGTCGCCGCTCGTCAGAAGCCCTCGCGCGGCGAGTTCGAGCGCGCCGGGGATGATGGGCACGCGCGCCGAATCGATTTCGAGCGTGACCCCGCTTGCGCGCGCCATCTCCCAAGCGTGGCCGAGGAGCGCGAAGCCCGTCACGTCGGTCGCCGCCGAAGCGCCCGCCTCGACCATCGCCTCCGCCGCGCGACGGCCCGCGAGCAACATCGTGTCGAGCGAAGCCCGGACGACCTCTTCGGAAGCCTTGCCGAACTTGATGCCCGTCGAGATTATCCCCGTGCCGACTGGCTTCGTGAGCAAGAGCGCGTCGCCCGCGCGCGCGCCCCGGTTGGTGACGACGCGCGAAGGGTGAATCGTCCCCGTCACGGCGTAGCCGAACATGATCTGCTCGTCCGAGACGCTGTGTCCGCCGACGAGCGCGACGCCATGCTCTTTGAGCACGCTCAAGCCGCCGCGCATAATCTCGCCGAGGACGGAGAAGTCAACGCCCTTCTTCGGGAAGGCTGTGACGGCCAAAGCCGTGACGGGCGTGCCGCCCATCGCCCACACGTCGTTGATGGAGTTCAAGGCGGCGATGCGTCCGTAGTCGAAGGGGTCGTCGACGATGGGCGTGAAGAAGTCGACCGTCTGGACGAGCGCGAGTTCGTCGGAGAGTAGGTAGACCCCGGCGTCGTCGGCCGTCTCGAAGCCGACAAGCAGGTTCGGGTTCTTCGGAATCTCCAGCCCGCCCAGAACTTGGGCGAGTTCGCTCGGCGCGAGTTTCGCCGCTCAACCGGCGCAGGAAACCATCTCGGTCAGACGCATCACGCACCTCCTCGAAAGAATCGACGCAACGCCTCATCCTAACACGAACCGCGCCGACGAGTAGGAGTGCCGAGATGTATCCGAACTTTTACAAGTCGCATGACAAACGCTTCAACGAACGGGCACGTCATAGCGTAATTACGTTAGAATGAGAGTCACCCGTCATGCGAATCGATAACGACAGACGCCTCCTGCGCGGACTCTATCTCGCGCTCGCCGCCTTCGCGCTCGCGGGCTGCTCGGCCGTCGCCTTGCAGCAGAGCGCGACGCGGCGCGCGACGCCGACTCCGACGCCCGCGCCCAAGGCTTCGCCCACTCCGCAGCCCACTCCCACAGACGACGGGCGCATCGAGCGCGAGACGAGCGAGCCTTACACGGGCGAGCTTTCCATCTTCGAGGGCGAGCGGCGCGCGGAGAACTTGCAGGTCGAGCGCGTGATGGATGTGCTAGGCATCCGCGAAGGCTCGGGCGTGGCCGACATCGGCGCGGGCTCGGGCTGGTTCACCGTCCGCGCGGCGCGGCGCGTCGGCGAGCGGGGCGCGGTCTACGCCGTCGACATCAACGAGGAGTTCGTCCGCCACATCGAGCGGCGCGCGGCCGAAGAGAAGTTGACGAACGTGCGCGCCGTCTTGGGTCGCGAAGACGACCCGACGCTTCCCGCGCAGAGCGTCGACGCCGTGCTCATCCTCAAGACCTACCACGAGGTCGCGCAGCCCGTCCGACTGCTCCAAAACTTGCGCGCCGCGCTCAGGCCCGGCGCGCTCGTCGGCGTCATCGACCGTAACGGCGACGGCGACGACCACGGCATCGACAAAGAGACCGTCGTCAAAGAGGCCGCGCGCGCCGGCTACGAGCTGGCCGAGGAGCACGACTTCGTCAAGGGCGACAACATGGACTACTTCCTCGTCTTCCGCGTCCGCCGCTAACGCGCCCGCCGAAATCTGTAAACACCGAACTGAAACTCGCCGCCGCTCAACGAGAGCTGACGGGGACGACGCCGCGCCCCATCAGCCCGACCGCCGACGGCTCTGACCAGCCCCGGTCGGAGAGGAGGCCCTGCGCGATGAGCAGGCGTGCGACGATGCGAACCTCCGGCCGATGGAAGCGCGCGGCGGCCGAGCGCATGCGGTCGAAGTCTGCGCGCGCCAGCGCGGCGAGTTGATTGCCGTACTGGTGGAGCACCGCGTCGATGGAGGGCAGGCCCGTGTTGCGCCCCATCAGGAGCTCGCCGTCGCGGAAGAGTTCGGGGCCGCCGAGGAAGCCGTCGAGCGTGTCGAGCGCGCCGATCATCTCGTTGGCGCGGTCGATGACGCCCTCGACTATCTCGAAGCCGCGCTCAGGCTCGACGAGCGCGTAGGCGCGCGCCAGTTGCAGGTGGACGTTGAGTTGTTCGGCGTTGCCGACGCGCGTGCCCGCGAGCGCGCGCGCCTCTTCGAGCAACTGCGCGCCCAACTCCCGCTCGCCCTTCGCGGCCGCGATGAGGGCGAGGTGCGCGAGCGCCACCGCGCGCTCCTCCTTCGTGCGGAGGCGCGCGACCGCCTGCCGGGCCTCTGCGAACTTGCCCGCATCGAGGAGGGAGACGAGCGCCGAGCGTTCGACGATGGCGAGCAGTTGTGCGCGCTCGGACGAGTCGCTGACGTTCTCGCTGAGGATGCGCCGCGCGCGCTCCGCGTCGCCGCCTTCGAGCGACTTGAAGGCGGCGCGCGCGTAGAAGGTGTTGCGCATCTCGCGCGGGGCGCGGGCTGCCGCCTCGACCAACCCCTCGGGCGACTCGCGCTCAAGGACGGGGCCGTACTCGGCCCAGCGCCGCGCCTCCGGGTCGAGGTTGCGCTCGTACTCGGCGAGCCGCGCGCGCAAGGCCGCCGCCCGCTGCGGCCATAGTTTTTCAATCTCCGGCATCAGCGGCCCGAGCGACATGGGCGCGCCCCCGCGCGCGGGCGCTTTGAGAGAATGCGAGACGACGATGTCCAGAAGGTCTCGGAAGGTCTGCGCGTCGAGCGCGAATCTCGTCTTCGACGCGGGCGGGGGCGGCGTGCCGTCTTCGTCGCCCGCGTCGAAGATGATTGTCTGCGGGTGCGCGTGCATGGCGAGCAGCATGTCGGCGACGTGCGGCGCGAGCGGGTTCGCGGTGAAGTCTTCCGTCTTGAGCCGCTCGACGACTTTCTTCGCCAGAGCGGAGGCGGCGGCCGCGTCGCGCGCGTGAATCTGGCGGATGGCGGGGATGACCTCGTGCGTCACGCCCTTCGCGAGACTCTCTTCGGCCATGCGCGCGGCGCGCGCGGGGTCGTTCGCGGCGACCCGCGCCGCGAGCCTCTGTTCGAGCATCAGGTCGGCGTCGAACGGGCGCGCGCCTTCGGCCTCCGCCTTAGGCGGCGGAAGACGCGAGCCGCGCAGGAGGTCGAGCGCGAGCTGCGGGTCGCGTCGCGCGACGCGCTGCAAGACCTCCTGCCGCATCTCGGTGGCCGACCAGTAGGCGGCGCGTCGGCGCGAGTCGCCGCGCTCGGGCCGCGCGGCCGCCTGCGTGATTTGCTCCATGACCTCGGCGAAGAGGGCGCGCGCGCGCTTCTCGTC
>DASUNL010000299.1:0-16711 GCA_036277175.1 Pyrinomonadaceae bacterium
AGGCGCGCCGGGGACGCAGACCGTGCCCTGGAAGATCTGCGTCGCGTTCAGCAGAGCAGTCGGCGCGGGGCCGCCCGCGGCCGTCGCGGTGAACTGCTGCTGCTGCACGTTGTCGGCGATGTCGGAGTTGAAGCCGATGGCGAGCAGCGGGTGGTCGTAGAAGATGCCGGCGGCGGCGCGCAGGACGGTGTTGCCGTCGCCCTTCAAGTCCCACGCGACGCCGAGGCGCGGCGCGATGTTGTTCTTGTCGCGCGGGAAGCCCTGCTGGATGCCGAAGGCGTCGTAGAACTGCTGCGTGGTGGCGGCACTGACGACGAGGCCGGAGAGCGGGTCGCGGAAGTCCTGCACGAGGAGCTGCGGCGCCTGCTCGTAGTCGTAGCGGACGCCGTAGTTGATGGTGAAGCGGTTGTTAATCTTCCACGAGTCCTGCGCGAAGACGGCGTAGGGGCGGTTGCTGAGGTTGCTGACCGGGTTGCCGAAGCCCTGAATGTAGTTGCCGGGGAAGCCCAGCCCGTACTGCTGGACGGGCGTGAAGGCCGGGGCCGAGGCCGCGCCGACCGTCGGGAACGCGGCGAGCGTCGTGGCCGAGAGGCCGCCGAAGTTGTAGAGGCCCGCGAAGTTCAGCTCGAAGATGGCATCGACGCTGATGAAGTTGGCGTCGCCGCCGAACTTGAAGGTGTGGCCGCCGACGACCCAGTTGATGTTGTCGGTGTACTGGTAGCGCGTCTCGGTGCGGATGACGGGCGAGAACAGCTCGCGCCCGATGAAGGCGACGCCCGAGATGTTGTAGGCGGTCGCGCCGCCGTTCTGCGAGGTGAAGGTCGCGCGGCGCGAGCTGAAGTTGAAGCGCGCCTCGTTGACGACGGTGTTCGAGAGCGTCGAGTTGAGCGTCGTGACGAACGCGGTGTCGCGCAGCGTCTGAATGCCGGTGCGCGAGAAGTCGTTCTGGCCGAGCGCCTGGTTCTGCGACTCGACCTGAATGCCGGTGATGTCCGAAGGGTTGTAGCTGAAGCGCATCGTCAGGTTGTGCGCGTCGTTGATGCGGTGGTCGCCGCGCACGGAGGAGAACGTCGTGTCCTCTTGGATGGGGAAGACGCGCGCGAGCTGCGTGAGCGGGCGGAAGGCGTTCTCGCTGACGGGCACCGGCGCGCCCGTCAAAAAGAAGCGCTGGCCGATGACGGTGCCGGCGGTGATGGCGCCGCCGGGGCTGATGAGCGTGCTCCTGCCGTTGAGGCCGGTCTGCCCGCCGCTCGAAGAGAGCGTCGCGTACTGGACGGCGGCGCCCGCCAGCGCCTGCCCCTGCGCGATGTTGGCGGGCACGCCCGTCCCGATGAGCTGGCCGGCGGTCGTGAGCAAAGTCTGCACGTAGCCGGCCTGCGCCGAGGTGATGCGGTCGAAGGTCTGCGTGAAGGGGAGGAACGGCGCGCCGATGGTGACGCTGCTCGTCAAGCCTTGCACGATATCGCTCGTGAAGAAGCCGGACTCCTGCCGCTTGCGCTGCTCGAAGGCGAAGAAGGCGAAGGTGCGGTCGCGGCGCAGCGGGCCGCCGATGGTCGCGCCGTACTGCGCGCGCGTGAAGGGCGGCTTCTTGTCGGGGTCGCCGTCGATGATGGGCGCGAAGGGGTTCTTGGCCTGAATCGACTTGTGGCGGATAAAGCCGAAGACGTTGCCGCGCACTTCGTTGGTGCCCGACTTAGTGACGACGTTGACGACGCCGCCGGCCGTGCGCCCGAACTCCGGCGCGAACGAGTTGGTGACGACTTGGAACTCCTGCACCGCTTCCTGCGAGACCGTGCTGCGCGCGGCGTTGACGGAGTTGTCCGTGTTGTCCGCGCCGTCGACTTGGACGAGGTTCGAGCGCCCGCGCTGGCCGCCGAAGTTGAGGCCCGACGTGGGGGCCGGGCCGATGGGGCGTCCGTTGTCGCGCGTGACGGTCGAGGTCGTCAGTGTAAAGTTGATGTAGTCGCGCTGGTTGATGGGGAGGTTGTCGATGCGCACTTGGTCGATGGTGTTGGCGACGGCCGTGCGCGAAGTCTCGACGAGTTCGGTCGTCGCGCCCGTCACGGTAATTGTCTCGCCGACGCCGCCCAGCTCCAAGGGGATGTCGAGGTCTGCGCGCTGTCCGACCGTGAGCGTGACGACGGGAATCAAGGCGCGCTTGAAGTTGGGCGCTTCGACCGTAATCTCGTAGTCTCCGGGCGGGAGGTTGGTAATCTGGTAGAAGCCCTCCTCGTTGGTCGTGCCCGTGCGGACGGTGCCGGTCGCGGTCTGCCGCGCCGTGACGGTCGCCCCGGCGACGACCGCCGCCTGCGGGTCGCGCACGTAGCCCTGCAAGTCAGCGGCGTTAGCCTGCGCCTGCCCGCGCGCGACGTTCGCGCACATGGTCGCGCACGCGAAGACGAGCGCGAAGCGAAGGGCGGTCGCAAGCAGCCGCCGAAGAGGGAACGCTGAAGGCATATCTTTATCTCCTTGAAGACTGTTACCGACGCTTGAATTTTAAGACTATGGCTGAACGTCCGAACAAACCTGTGCGCGCGCTTCGGGAGCAGCGAGAACGTGTGCGCGCGCGGGAAGGTTCTTGAGAATCTTTGCCGACGAGAGGCGCGGGCGTCGTCGCCCGACGCGGCCCGCGTGCATTCGCCTATTGCGACGTACTTTTAACCCAGAAACGGCCGTTTTGGCAAGAACTTACGCCGGACGCCCGAAAAACCCGAGGCCCGCGCCGCGCGTGGCGCGCGCGAGACGGCGACGCAACGCGCCGCTCGCGCCGAGCGCGACGACCCCGGCCTCGATGGCGGGCGGCGGCGCGAAGGCCGCCCGCCGCAAAGTCGAGCACAGGCGCAGGCGCGCGCCGAAGCGCGCCTCGTAAGAATCACAGTAGTCGCGCGCGAGCGCGTCGAGCGCGCTTCCGTCGTCAATCACATCAGCGAGGCGGCCGAGGACGGCGTGTGCCGCGAGTTCCCCGCTCTCGAAGGCCATCAGCATTCCGCTGCCCGTGAAAGGGTCGATGAAGGAGGCCGCGTCGCCGACGGCCAGAAGTCCGCGCACGGGTGCGGGCGAGCCGCGCCCGAAGCCTTCGAGCGCGACGCTCAACCACGCGGAACTCACGCGCGCATCGGCGAGCGCACGGGCCGCGCGACGGTTCGACATCAAGATCTCGCGCACGAGCCGCGCGGGGTCGCTCGCCGACGCGCGTGCGTCGCTCGCGCGCGTGATGAAACAGAGATTGCTCGCGCCGCCTTCGACCGGACTCAAACCGCCGTAGCCGCCCCGGTAAAAATATATCTCGCACGCGCCCGGCTCGGCGCGCGCGCCTTCCAGATGCGCCTTGAACGCGACGAGCGAAGCGCGACGCCTTCTCGCTTCAACGAGACGTCTTCTCCCTTCAACGAAACGTCGCTCCGACTCTCGTCCGCCGACGCTTCGCAACTCTTTTTCGTCGCCGCGCCGCTTCGACTCTCTTTCGTAGAGACGCGCGACCGCGCGCGCGCGGCCCGTGGCATCGAGCGTGACGCGCGCGAGGCAGGTGCGCTCGCCTCCCTCCGCGTTTAGGCGCGCGCCCACGACCGCGCCCGACTCGTCCGTCAAGACGGCGGCCGCCTGCGCGTCTTCTAAAACCTCTACGCCGACCTCTCTTGCGCGCGCGAGCAGACGCGCGTCCATCTCCGCGCGACTGAGGCCCAACGCGCGCGCGCGCGCGCCACTCGCGACGCCGAACCACTCGCTCGGGACGCGGACGCTTCGCCCGCTCGGCGCGTAGAAGACCGTCTCCGCGACCTCACGCGCGCCCGCACGCGCGCTCATCGCATCGCGCACGCCGAGCCGCTCGAAGTGCGCGTGGCACTCGGGCGAAATGAACTCGCCGCACAGCTTCGCGCGCGGGAATCGCGCGCGCTCCGCGAGCAGGACGCGCGCGCCGCCCGTCGCCAAGTGAATCGCGGCCGACGCCCCCGAAGGGCCGCCGCCGACGACGAGCGCATCATAAACTTTTGCCCTAGCGTCCTTCATCTGTAATCGTCGAAACTCTCGCCCTGCCGCCGCGCTTTGAAATTACGAAATCCGAAATCTCAACTCCGCGCCGCGCGGCTCGCGCCGCTCAACACCAGACGATACGGGAAGCGCCTCTCGACGCTGACGCCCGCGAGTCCCGCGCGCTCGCCCAGACGCTTCAGCTCTTCGCGCCGGAACGAGCGCAGGATGGAGAGCGCGCCGTCTTCGCGCACGAGCCGGTTGCGCAAGAAGAGGCGCGCGACCGTCGTGTAGAAAAGATGCGCGACGCGGTGGCGGTGCAGGTCGATGACGAAGACCCTGCGCCGCGCGACGCGCGCCATCTCGCGGACGACGGCGACGACGCCTTCGTCCGTGAAGTGGTGCGTGAAGAGAGAGCACATGCAGTAGTCGAAAGCTCCGTCGGCGAACGGCAAATGGAAAGCGTCGCCGCGCACGGACGCGACTTCCGCGAAGGCGCGCGACTCCTCGACGAGACTCGCGGCCGCGCGCTCGTTTAGTTCAAGCCCGACGAGTCGCGCCCTCATTCGACGCGCGCGCGCCCAGCGGGCCGTCTCGCGCAGAAGCTCGCCGGAGCCCGCGCCCACGTCGAGGAGCGAAAACGTCTCGGGCGCGTCGCGCGCAATCGCGGGCAAGACCGAGCGGCGAAGCGCGCGCGAGTCGCCGAGCCAGCGGTTGACGCGCCGCAGCTCCACCAGACATCCCTCGTACTCTTCGGGCGTGTAGTCGCCCCGGTCGAGGTGCTCAAGCTCAAGGCTTCGGCGGCGGAAACTTGCGAACATGCGACACCCGGCCGTCCACTTCAAAACTCTCTTCGCGCGAGTCGGATTCGTCACCGCAGGGTGTAGGTGACGAAGGCGATGCCCGCCGTCCTCATCGGCCGGCCGCAGAGCTTCGTCGGCGTGAACTTCCACTTCCTGACCGCCCTCTCGCTCGGCCCCCACAGAAGTCTGTGCCCCGAGAACGCCTTCGCCGTGACGACGTCGCCCTGCTCGTCAACCAAGACCCTGACGTTTATCGTGCCGGTCGCGCGCGCCCGCTTCGCATCCAAGGGGTACTCGGGCGCGGCCTTCTTCACCGCGGAGGCGTTGATGATTCCGGCATCGACCAAGTTTTTGAAATCCTCGTCCGACGGGGGCGCGCCCAACGGCACGTCAACCTTCAGCGTGTCGAGGACGGTCTGCCACGCCGCGCTCGCGGCCGCGTCGTCGCGCTCCGCCCTGACGAAAAAGAGGTTGACGTAGCGGCGGCCGAGCACCAGCGCGTAGACTTCGCCGACGCTCGGCCGGCCTTCTAGCTGCCCGCTTAAGCGGACGCCCGCCGCGACCGAGTCGCCCACCGCTTGGCACTTCGATTCTTCGCGCGACGGGAGTTCCGCGACGCCGAGCTTACCGGCCAAGTCCTTGACGTACGGCGTCCAGATGTTTCGGCCCGCCGCGATGAACTGCTCGAAGTCTTGTAGCGGCTCGCGGTAAACGACGACCCTGACGAGGGCCGCGCCGCCCGCGCGCGCGAGGAGAAGGTGCTGCGCGTTCGCGTCGCTCAAGTCTTCGAGCGTCCACCCCGTGGGGTACTCGAACGCGAGTCCGTCGCGCGCGAACCTTTGCGACGCGCCGCCCTCCGGTGCGGACTGCGCGAAGGCGGCCGCGCCGAGCAGCGCGGCGGCGGCGAAGTGTCTGGCGAACTGTCGTAGGAGGTGCGATGCTTTCACGTCTCGACTGTCCTTTGGCGCGCGCGGATTGACTTCGCGCGCGGGTTTGTCATACAACGCGGCCGCCCCGTTTGAATTTGAGAGGCAAGCTGAAAGGAGCGTCACACGTGCTCGAACTTCTCGTCTTAATCTTCCTCGTCTTTATCACCGGCCACGCCTTCTGGAAGAAGGGCGTCGTCGCCGGCGCGCTCCTCGCCGTCGCGCTCGTGCTCCACATCGCGAGCGCCTTCATACGAAGCGGCGAGACCGGCGACTCGTTCCCCGTCTCGCTCATCCTCAAAGGCGTCGGACTCGTCTTTCTTCTCATCGCCGTCTTCAAGTTCTACCAGAAGCCGCGCGGCGGCGCGCCGACGGCCACCACCTGAGCCTTCAAACGCGGCCGGGTCGCTCGACGACGAGCGCGCTGTTCTTCGAGCCGAAGCCGATGCAGTTGCAGAGCGCGACGCGCACCTCGGCCTCGCGCGCGTGGTTCGCGACGTAGTCGAGGTCGCACTCCGGGTCGGGCTCGTCCAAATTTATCGTCGGCGGGATGACGTTCGTGCGCATCGCGCAGAGCGCGGCGGCCAGTCCTGCCGCGCCCGAAGCGCCCTGCGGGTGGCCGACCTGCGACTTCGTCGCCGACATCGGAACGCTGCGCGCGCGCGCGCCGAGAGCGAGCTTGACGGCCTGCGTCTCGATGCGGTCGTTAAGCAGGGTGGACGTGCCGTGCAGGTTAACGTAATCGACCTCTTCGGGCGCGCGCCCCGCGTCTTCGAGCGCGAGTCGCATGGCGCGCGCGGGCTCGTCGCCCGTGTCTTCGAGGCGGACGCGATGATAGGCGTCGCACGTCGCGCCGTAGCCCGTCACCTCCGCGTAGATTTGCGCGCCTCGACCGAGCGCGCGCTCATACTCTTCGAGCACGAAGACCCACGCGCCTTCGCCGAGCACGATGCCGGAGCGGTCGCGCGAGAACGGGCGCGACGCGCGCTCGGGCTCGTCGTTCCACTCGGTCGTCAGGACGGTCATCAGGTTAAAGCCCGCGAGGATGCCGGGGGCGAGGGGCGCGTCGACGCCGCCCGTCAACGCCGCTTCGAGTCGTCCCAAGGCGATGTGCTCGGCGGCGTAGGCGATGGCGTCGGTCGAAGAGGTGCAGCCCGTCGAGATGACGTGCGAGAGTCCGCGCAGCGAGAAGGCCATCGAGAGTTCGGAGGAGAGTCCGCCGTGCGTCGATGCGGGGATGGTGTAGATGCTCGCCGTGCCCGGCGCGTCCGTGTAGAGATATTTGTACTGCCGCTCGGTGAAGGCGAGGCCGCCGCCGCCCGTCCCGAGGACGACGCCGAAGCGGCCTCGCTCTTCGGGCGAGAAGTCGGACGGGTGGAGCGCGGCGTCTTCGAGCGCCTCGCGCGCCGAGGCGAGCGCGAGCGGGACGGTGCGCGCGACGTGTCGGCGGTCTTTCGGTTTTAGCTCACCCTCCCAGTCGAAGCCGCGCACCTCGGCCGCAATCTTCACGGGCGACTGCGATACGTCGAAGCTCTCGATGCGACGGACGCCGCTCTCGCCGGCGCGGAGCGCGCGCCAGAAGCTCTCGCGGCCGACGCCGAGCGGCGTGACGCAACCCAATCCCGTGATGACGACGCGGCGCGGGCCTTTAAAGCCTCTCAGCATAGTTTGTCGCCTCTCGCGCCTTTACACTCTTTCGCACGTCCGAATTTTTACGGGAGACGCTGCAAGGATACTAAGGATACTACGGGCGCGGCGCGGCGCGCAGTTTAAGAAAGGGTCAATCTTTCCTGTCGCCGACGGCGCGCCCGCCGACACCGCCACGCCCAGACGACGCAGACGGCGAAGACGCCGCCCGTGATGTCAATCAAACTATCGTATATCGTGCCGGTGCGCGTCGCGGTGAGACTCTGATTGTACTCGTCGAGGAGCGCGACCGCCGCGACGAGCGCAAGCGCGAAGGCGGGCCAGTAAGTTTTAAGAGCGGGGCGCGAAGAGGTGAGCAGGGCGCGCGCGGCAAGGAGCGCGAGCACGGCGTACTCGGTGAAGTGCGCGGCCTTGCGCACGAAGAAGTGCGCGCGCAAAAGCTCGGCCTCCGTAATCGCCGGGAAGAGCCAGAGGAGCAGCGGGCGCACGATGCGCGAAGTGTTTGACGCCGACAGGTTGCCCGTCGAGGCGAAGAAGATGACGCCCACCCAAACCAACACCGGCCCGTAGCGCCACGCGCGCGCGCGCCACTCGCTCGCGCCGCCGCGCGTCGTCGTCATACGCTTTTCGCTTCCCGCGTCCACGTCCGTCGATGAGTAAAACAAAGAGGGAAGCCGCGTGTGCCGCTTCCCTCCCCGAAGTTGACCCGACTTCCCTTCCCGCTTAGAGCGCCGACGCGCCCGAGACGATTTCGATAATCTCGCGCGTGATGGCAGCCTGCCGCACGCGGTTCATGTTGAGCGTCAACGACTGTATCAGCTCGCCCGCGTTCTTCGAGGCCGAGTCCATCGCCGTCATGCGCGCGCCCTGCTCGCTCGCGATGGATTCGAGCAGCGCGCGGAAGATTTGCGTCTCGATGAGGCGCGGAAGCAGCCGGCTGAAAAGCTCTGCGGGCGGCTGCTCGTAGATGTAATCGACGAATGTCGTCGCGCCGCCGCGCTCGGCCTCGTCTTCGCCCACGCGCTCCTCGACGCGCGACACTGGAAGTATCTGCTCGACGACGGCGCGCTGCGAGAGGACGGACTTGAACTCGCTGTAGATGAGGAAGACTTTGTCGATGCCCTCGTCCTCGATGAAGCGCGCCATCACGTCGCGCGCGACGGCCGACGCCTCCTCGTAGTCGACGCGCCCCTTGCCCGTCAGCCCGACGTTCTCGGCGACCATCCGCACGTCGCGGCGGCGGAAGAAGTCGCGACCCTTGCGGCCGACCGCGTAAAGCTCGACCGTCTTGCCCGCGTGCTCGCGGATGAAGGCTTGCGCGGCCTTTATCAGGTTCGCGTTGAACGCGCCGGCCAAGCCCTTGTCGGCGGTGACAAGGACGAGCAGGTAGCGTTCGTCGCCGCGCGCGTCGAGCAGCGGGTGGCTGAAGTTCTCGTCGGTGTGCGAGGCGAGTTCGGTGAGCACCTCGGTCATCTTAGTCGCGAAGGGGCGCGCGGCGACGACGCGATCCTGCGCGCGCTTGAGCTTCGCCGCCGAGACCATCTTCATGGCCTTCGTAATCTGCTGCGTGTTCTTGACCGAGCGGATGCGCCGGCGTATGTCGAGAAGGCTTGCCATGTCTTATCAGTGGCCGGTCTTGGTTAGTCGCCCGCGGCGGCCGTCGTCGTCGTGGTCGCCGCCGCCGCGTCGGTCGCGGGCGCAATCCGCGGCGGGTCGGGCTGCGGGTTGAACATCTTGTCCTGCCAGCTCGCCTTAAAGTCGGAGACGAGTTGTTTGAGCGCGTCCTTAATCTCGTCGGTCAGAGACTTCTGCTCGCGTATGGCGGCGAGCGTGCCGGGGTGCGAGTTCTCCGTGAAGCGCAAAAGCTCCGACTCGAAGCGGCGCACGTCTTCGACGGCGACGTCGTCGAGGAAGCCGTTCGTCGCGGCCCAGATGATAAAGACCTGCTGCTCGACCGGCATCGGCCGATACTGCGGCTGCTTCAAAACTTCAGTGAGTCGCTGGCCGCGCGAAAGCTGCCTTTGCGTCGCAACGTCCAAGTCAGAACCGAACTGCGCGAAGGCTTGCAGCTCGCGGAACTGCGCGAGGTCGAGTCGCAACGTTCCGGCGACCTGCTTCATCGCCTTAATCTGCGCAGAGCCGCCGACGCGCGAGACGGAGTTGCCGACGTTGATGGCGGGCCGAATCCCACTGTTGAAGAGGTCTGCTTCGAGGAAGATTTGCCCGTCGGTAATCGAGATGACGTTCGTCGGGATGTAGGCCGAGATGTCGCCCGCCTGCGTCTCGATGATGGGCAGAGACGTCATCGAGCCCGCGCCCTTCGAGTCCGAGAGTTTCGCCGCGCGTTCGAGCAGACGCGAGTGCAAGTAGAACACGTCGCCCGGATAAGCCTCGCGGCCCGGCGGACGGCGTAGCAAGAGAGAGATTTCGCGATACGCGGCGGCGTGCTTCGAGAGGTCGTCGTAGATTGTGAGCGCGTGGCGTCCGGTGTCGCGGAAGTACTCGCCGATGGCCGCTCCGGCGTAAGGCGCGAGGTACTGCATCGAGGCCGCGTCGGAGGCCGAAGCGTTGACGACGACCGAATACTCCATCGCGCCGTTTTCTTCCAACGTCTTGATGACCTGCGCGACGGTCGAAGCCTTCTGCCCGACGGCGACGTAGATGCAGATGACGTTCTGCCCCTTCTGATTGAGAATCGCGTCGAGCGCGACGGCCGTCTTGCCCGTCTGCCGGTCGCCGATAATCAACTCGCGCTGTCCGCGACCGATGGGCACCATCGAGTCAATCGCCTTCAAGCCCGTCTGCAAAGGCTCCTTCACGGGCTGGCGGTCGACGACGCCCGGCGCGATGCGTTCGAGCGGGTTGTAATGCTCGGTCGTAATCGGCCCGCGGTCGTCGACGGGGCGGCCCAAGGCGTTGACGACGCGGCCGATGAGCGCGTCGCCGACGGGCACACTCATGATGCGTCCCGTGCGACGGACGGTGTCGCCTTCCTTGACGGCTTGAAACTCGCCGAAGAGCACCGCGCCGACCTTGTCCTCTTCTAAGTTCAGGGCGAGGCCGCGCACGTCGTGCGGGAATTCAAGCAGCTCGCCGGCCATCACCTTTTCGAGGCCGTGGACTTCGGCGATGCCGTCGCCAATCTTGATGACCGTGCCGACTTCGGTGACCGTCACGCCGGCCTCGAAGTTCTCGATCTGCTGGCGGATGATGTCGCTAATCTCGTTGGCTCTAATCGGTTCCATAAGCTTTCGACCGTGCTTCTTTCGGTTCTTCTCTAGCGTTACTCTTTACACACGCGGCGCGTCTGTTACGTTACTGCGCGCCGACCATCTTCTGCTTAATCTGTTGCAGGCGTCCGCGCACCGAGCCGTCGTAGACGGTCGAGCCGATGCGCGTCACGAC
Source organism: Pyrinomonadaceae bacterium (assembly GCA_036277175.1). GTDB lineage: Bacteria > Acidobacteriota > Blastocatellia > Pyrinomonadales > Pyrinomonadaceae > DASQDT01. The sequence goes on from DASUNL010000299.1 coordinate 10,751, forward strand.
GCCGCCGATTAACTCCTCGTCGACGTCGAACTCAAGCCGCACGCGGCTCCCCGTCAGCTCGCCCAGACGCGCGCGCAGAGTCTCCTGCGACTGCGGCGGGATGGGACGCGCCGTCGTGACCTGCGCGGAGACGACGCCGGAGCGTCGGTCGAGTTCCTGCCCGAAGGCTTTGTTTATCTCTTCGAGGTCGGCGAGCCGGTGATTCTGTAGCAGCACGAGGAGGAAGTTGGCGGTCGTCGGCCGCACTCGCGTGCGCTCGATGAGCGTGCTGACGACGCGCCGTTTCTGCTCGTAAGGAATCGTCGGATTGCGGAAGACTTCCAACAGCATCGGATTGGCGCGCGCCATCTCGATCCACCCCGACAACTCCTCCTGAACCTCGCGCGCCTCGTTGCGCTGCGTCACCACGTCGGCCAGCGCCACGGCGTAGCGACGCGCTATCGCCTGCACGCTCAATGCTTGATCCCTCCCAAGTCTTCGACGTAGTTCTTCATCAGACGCTCGTCATCTTCCGGCCTCAGGTCGCGGCGCACAATCTCCTCGGCCAACCGCACACTCTGCTCGGCTGCGTACTCGCGCAACTCCATGCGCGCGGCCTTCCCCGCGCTCTCAATCTCGCGGCGCGCCTGCTCGCGCAACTTCTGCGCGTCCTCCTCGGTCGAACGCTCGATGCGCGCGCGCTCCTCCTCGGCTTCCCTCCGCGCCTGCGCGTTAATCGTCTCGACCTCCGCGCCGAGTTTCGCCAGACGCGCCTCGACCTCTTCGAGTTTAGCCAGCGCCGCGTTGCGCTCTTCCTGCGCGCGCATCAACTCGCGTCGGATGCCTTCGCGACGCGCGCGCAAAGACTCTCCGAGCGGGCGACGGAGCAGGTAAAACATGATTCCGACGAAGATGAGAAGATTGATTAGTCTGACGATCGTGTCGAGCGTTATAAGACCGCCGACCCCGCTTCCGCCTTCGGCCAGAATTATCCAACTGAGGATCATAAATTTAGATTAACGCGGCCGCTCCTTCGCGCCGCATTTCAAACCGCGCGGCCGAGAATCTGAGAACTGATGCTCGCAGCCATCTGCCGCGCCTCGCCCTCCAAGGTGGCGCGCGCCTCGACGGTTTGAGCCTTCAACGCCTCTTTCTCACCCTCTATCAACTGCTCGGTCTCTTCACGCACGCCACTCAAACGTTGCTGTCGCGTGCGCATGGCCTCGGCGCGCTGGAGTTCAAGCAGTCGATAACTTTCAGCACGCGCCTCGCGCAAGGTGCGCTCATACTGCGACATGCTGCCCTCGACTCGCTCCAAGATTTCGTGCGCCTCGCCCGAGCGCCCGCGAGTCCGGCGTTCTCGCTCTTCGAGGATTCGGTTAATCGGCTTGAACAGAGTCCTGTTCAAGACAAAAATCATCACGAGAATGATTGCGATGTGGAGAAAAAGCGTACCGTCCGGTACAAGCTGGATAGTGTCCGCAAGCGTGGCTGGAACCATACTGCTCCTCAAACCCATTAAAGTTTAGAAGGACAGAGAAGTACTAGATATAAATAGGTTTATTGCCTGAAAAGGGAAAAACTAACACGTGATTTTGCGTGCTGTCAAGGCAAGGACATGCGCAAACTTGCATTTTAATTGACTATTTGCCTAGATATCTACTCCCCCTCTCGAAACACTTCTCACAACCTGAACGCAACGCTGGAAATAATCATAAACGACACTTCAACCATGATTCAGTGCGATTTGATTCTATGCTTTCCATTTTAAAATATCGTGATTTTACCATGCAGCAGAACGGACACTGAAAAGCTTGGAATCACTCTGAAAGCATCTCGGGAGCACCCGTCTCGTTCACATAACTCGCTGAGCCTGAAGAGGTTACAATAACATCATAGATCCTTTGCAAGTCCTCTTCGTTGTAGAACTCGATCTCGATTTTGCCTTTTCCTTTGCTTCCTAACACTATTCGGACTTGAGAGCCGAGACGGCGTCTGAGTCTTGATTCCGCCGCACGGATGTTTGCGTCGTTCTGAGGCTTGGAAGGGCTCGCGGCGACTTGAGCCAGACTTTCACCGTCCACGATTCTTTTAATTGCTCGTTCGGTTTCACGTACCGAGAGTCCTTGGTCAATAATATTTTGCGCGACCTTCCGCTGAATCTCCGGGTCGTCAACGCCCAGAATCGCCCTCGCATGCCCCATGGTCAACTTTTCCTGTTCGACGAACAGTTGTATGTCATTCGGCAGTCGCAGAAGGCGAAGGTAGTTTGTGATGAAAGTCCTATCACGGCCGACCCTTTGAGCCACCATCTCCTGTGTCAGGCCGAGCGTTTCAATCAATCTTTTATAAGCGTGTGCCTCTTCGATAGCGTTAAGTTCTTGCCGTTGTATGTTTTCAATCAGGGCGAGTTCTAAAACTTTGTCATCAGGGATGTCCCTCACCACGGCCGGCACGCGCTGAAGGCCGGCTCTTTGGGCCGCGCGCCATCTTCTTTCACCGGCTACGAGTTGATAACGTCCCCCGCCTAAATGGCGCACCAAGAGAGGTTGGATAATTCCGTTAGAACGGATTGATTGCGCAAGATTCTCTAACTGCTCTTCGTCGAAGTTCGTCCTCGGTTGAAAACTGTTCGGCTCGATAAGGTCAATATCAATTTCCGTCATCTCCTCGCTGGCCGTTGTTGTTGGGCTCGACAGGAGGGCACTCAACCCCCTGCCCAGGGCTCTTTTTGTCATGTGCCATTATCTCCTTTGCTAGCTGCAGGTAGCTTTCGGAACCACGCGAGCGAATGTCGTAGAGAATGATAGGCTTCCCGTAGCTGGGCGCTTCCGCGAGTCTGACGTTACGAGGGATCGCGGTATTAAGAACCTGCCCCCCGTAAAAATCTTTAAGATCGGTTGCCACCGCCGACGACAGATTGGTTCTTTCGTCATACATCGTCAGGAGTAAGCCCTCAATTGACAGCCCCGGATTGAGGGAGCGCCGAATCCTCGCCAGAGTGTCGAACAACTCCGTCACACCTTCGAGGGCGTAATACTCACACTGGATTGGCACGAGGAGCGAATGCGCGCAAGTTAAGGCGTTGAGGGTTAGCAGTCCCAGAGAGGGCGGGCAATCTATAATGATGTAATCATAGTCGTCGCTAACACTCTTTAAAACCTCTTGGAGTTTGTACTCGCGTCGCTCAAGGTCAACTAACTCGACCTCCGCGCCGATTAAGTTTTTATCCGAGGGGAGTACTTTGAGGAGAGGAAGCTCCGTCGATTGAATAACATTCGCCAACGGCTCATTTAAGACTAGGGCATGGTAGAGACTACGGCGGAAGCTCCCGCGCTGTATGCCTACCCCGGACGTGGCGTTGGCCTGTGGGTCTATATCTACTAATAAGATACGCATTTCGGCTGCCGCCAGCGCAGCCGCCAGATTAACCGCTGTGGTGGTTTTGCCGACCCCACCCTTTTGGTTCGCCACAGCGATGATTTTCGCCATGTTTCGTCCCCAAGCCTAGCTTAAAAATGAACAGCGTAAGCTACCATAAAAAGCCATCACGAGCCATATATTTAATTTAACGCATGGCGAATTTACACCAAACAGGTATGTTTCACGTGTCACGTTTAAGCGAAGGTGGCACGTGAAACATACGCAATTGACTGAATTTACAGGGTTTTGAGGTTAAAAAGGAGGGTGGTTAAAGCGCCGGGTGTGATTCCGGGTATACGGCGAGCATGCCCAAAAGTAGAAGGTCGGATGCGTTCAAATCGCTCAACCATCTCATGCGAAAGGCCACTCACAGCGCCAAAGTCAAAACTTGAAGGGATAGAGAGAGAATCATTGTGTTGAAGACGTTCGAGGTTGTTTTGATGGTTGGAAATATATCCTCGATACAGAAGGTCAGCGGAAGCAGTCTCAATCTCCCTTAGACTGGTGTTCGATTTTAATTGGGACGGGAGCAAGTCCAAAATTACGTTAGAGCGCACATCGGGATAGAAGACGAGTTGGGAAAGGCTTATGGTGTCGCCGAGGTCTTTATTTAAGAGTCTCGCTAAAAGGTCGTAGGACGGGTCGGTACGTTTAAATTTTGTAAGCTCCAGAGCATTACGGAGAGATGTAATCTGATCCCGGCGTTTGTTGAAATCCTCCCAATCAAAATCGTCAATTAAACCGAGTTCACGGCCGTGTGGATAGAGACGCGCGTCAGCATTGTCGTGACGAAGGGCCAAACGATGCTCGGCACGCGAAGTGAACATGCGATAAGGCTCATCAACGCCATAGGTTATGAGGTCACTTATGAGTACGCCGATGTAGGCCTCTTCACGCTTTAGAACGAAAGGATTGCGGCTTTGGACGTAAAGGGCGGAGTTGACGCCGGCAATAAAGCCCTGACAGGCCGCCTCCTCATAGCCGGTGGTCCCGTTAATCTGACCGGCAAAGAAAAGTCCTCTGATACGAATAGTTTGGAGTGAGGGTGTAAGTTCTCTGGGATCAACGAAATCATACTCGATGGCATAACCGGGGCGAATGATGCAGGTCTCTTCGAGTCCGGGGATTTGGCGAACCATCTCCTGCTGGAGTTCGGCGGGAAGTGAGGTCGAAAACCCGTTGAGGTATATCTCGTTCGTTGTATGTCCTTCAGGCTCAAGGAATAGCTGGTGACGGGTCTTATCCGGGAATTTAACGATTTTATCTTCGATTGAAGGGCAATAGCGCGGGCCTACCCCTTTAATTTGCCCGGAGTAAAGTGGCGACTCGTGTAGATTTGCACGGATGAAGTTATGGACGGCCTCGTTCGTGTAGCCGATAAAGCAAGTGATTTGAGGCTGTTCAATACTTTCGGTCGCAAACGAGAAGGGCACGGGGCGTTCGTCCGCAGGTTGCGGCTCGAAGGCGTCCCAGTCAATCGTTCGTCCGTCCAGACGCGGGGGAGTGCCAGTTTTGAGGCGGCCGACGGGGAAGCCGAGTCTTTTAAGACTCTCGGCGAGTTCGGTCGAAGCCGGCTCGCCCGCACGACCGGCGGTGTAAGTGCGTCGCCCTGTATGAATCAGACCGTTGAGGAAAGTTCCCGTGGCGACGATGACGGCCTTTGCGTGGAGGCGTCTTGTGTCTTGCAGCTCGACGCCGCGGACATGTCCATCCTTCACGATGAGGTCAATGACGAGTCCTTGCCGTAGATGTAGATTCGGGGTGTTCTCAAGCATGTACCGCATCTCTGTGCGATAGAGGGAGCGGTCGGCTTGCGCTCTCGGGGCCTGAACGGCGGGGCCGCGCGAACGGTTCAGAAGTCTGAACTGGATGCCCGTGCGATCAATGACGCGGCCCATGATGCCGCCTAAAGCATCGATTTCTCGAACGATATGGCCTTTTGCAATTCCGCCGATGGCGGGGTTGCAGGACATCTGGCCGATTAAGTCAAGGCTGAGCGTGACGAGCGCCGTCTGAGCGCCCATGCGGGCGGCGGCCGATGCGGCTTCGCATCCGGCGTGCCCGGCTCCAATGACGATCACGTCGAAATCTTCGTCAAACCCCATAACTCATTTACCGATACAGAAGGTCGAGAAAATCCTCGTCAGGACATCCTCGGACGTCGTCTCGCCGGTTATCTCACCAAGAAAGCGCAGGGCGTCGTAAAGGCTGACGAGGATGCGCTCTTCGCTGACGCCGTTTCTGATTGACTCTTCCGACAGTTGAAGCGACTCGATTGTACGCCTGAGAAGGTCGTAATGACGAGCGTTGGTGATGAGAAAACTGCTCTCGTCAATCTCATTTTCGACGAATGGCTCGACGATGGCGGCACGTAGCACATCAAGCCCGTCCCCGGTCTTTGCAGAAACGGAGATTGCCCTCGCGCCATTTATAAAAGACTCGGCGCGCGCGGGATTGAAAGTCCCCAAGTCGCTTTTATTGAGAGCTACGAGGTAGCGGCTTTCGGTCGCGTCGGCAAGAATCGTCTGGTCGTCATCGGTCAAAGGCTGTGAGCCGTCC
>DASUNL010000300.1:0-12831 GCA_036277175.1 Pyrinomonadaceae bacterium
ATCCCGTGGAACTTCCCGCTGCTGATGGCCGCGTGGAAGCTCGCGCCTGCGCTCGCCGCCGGCAACACCGTCGTCCTGAAGCCCGCCGAGCAGACGCCCGTCACGGCGATGGAACTCGGCTCGTTGATTCAGGAGGCAGGCTTCCCCGAAGGCGTCGTCAACATCGTCCCCGGCTTCGGCGAGACGGCCGGCGCTGCGCTCGCCGCGCACCCGGACATCGACAAGATTGCGTTCACCGGCTCGACCGAGGTCGGCAAAATCATCGCGCACGCGGCGGCCGACAATCTCACCAAAGTCTCGCTCGAACTCGGCGGCAAAGCTCCGAACATCGTCTTCGCCGACGCCGACATGGAGCAGGCCGTCAACGGCGCGATGATGGGCATCTTCTTCAATCAGGGTCAGGTCTGCTGCGCGGGCTCGCGCATCTTCGTCGAGGAGAGCGTCAAGGACGAGTTCCTCGACAACTTCAAGGAGCGTGCCGGGCGCGTTAAGGTCGGCGACCCGATGGACAAGAACACGCAGATGGGGCCGCAGGTCTCCGAGGAGCAGCTCAACCGCATCAAGGGCTACGTCGACATCGCGAGGGAAGAGGGCGCGTCGGTGCTCGCGGGCGGCTGCCCGCCGCAACTCGAAGGCGACTTCCAGAAAGGCTTCTTCTTCCAGCCGACCATCTTCGGCGACGTGCAGAACAAGATGCGCGTCGCGCAGGAAGAGATTTTCGGCCCCGTCACCTCCGTCATCACCTTCACGGACGAGGACGACCTGATTCGTCAGGCCAACGAAACCATCTACGGACTTTCGGCCGGCATCTGGACGCGCGACATCGTGCGCGCCCATCGCTTCGCCAAGGCGATTCACGCGGGCACGGTCTGGATTAACACCTTCAACATGTTCAACGCCGCCTCGCCCTTCGGCGGCTTCAAGCAGTCGGGCTACGGCCGCGAGATGGGCCGCCACGCGCTCGAACTCTACACCCAAGTCAAGAGCGTCTGGGTCGACCTCTCGGGCAAGCCCATCGGCTGGTTCGGGAAATAAGGGTGAAGGGTGAAGGCGGAAGACAGAAGGCGTCTGAGATTTGAAATTTCAAATCCGGCATTTCAAATCCAGAAACAGCCTTCCGTCCTCCGCCTTCATCATTCTTTTTTCTGGCATCGCTTTCCCCCGAAAGCTCATCGCAAGCAAGGTTCGTCCCGCTCTCCCGAGTAGACCTTAAAAATCCAAAAGGAGAAGCAACGTCATGCGCTTACGCCGAAGGGTCTTTCCGGCGCTCGCTCTCTGCGCCGCCGCACTGCTTTTGACCGCCTGCCCGAGCCGCACCAACATCGGGAAGATTAACGCCGACCCCGGCCGCTACTTCGAGAAAGAGGTGGCGATTGCCGGCCGCGTCACTAACAGCTACGGCGTCCCGTTCGCCGGCGGCGCTTACGAGCTCGACGACGGCACGGGCAAGATGTGGGTCTTGACGACGCGCAGCGTCCCCTCGAAGGGCGCGCAGGTCGGCGCGAAGGGGCGCGTCCTAAACGGCCCGACCTATAGCGGCCGCACCTTCGGCACCGCGCTTCAGGAGTCAGACCGCCGCGTCAAATGACGCCCGGAGACTTTCGCCTTTGGGGCGCGCGGCCGAGAGCGGCTTGCGACTGATGAAGATCGTCCAGAGTCTCGACGAGCAGTTCGCACGCCTCCACGCGCGCTCCCGCGCGCTCATCGGCGTCGTCCCCGCGGATAAACTCTATCTTCAGCCGAGCGCGCCACGGCGTCACGGCTCGCCGCCCGTCTACTCGTGCGGCGAGCACCTTTTGCGCTCCGCCGCCACGGTCGAGCAGACCTTCGGCGGCCTCACCGCCAACCTCTGGGACGACCCCTTCGAATGGACGCTCCCCGAAACTTTGCCCGACGCGGCGCGCGTCCTCGAATACCTCGCGGAGGTCGAGGAGACGCGCCGACGCGGCTTCGCGCTCCTGCGCGGAGACGGTGACCTCTCGAAAGAGATAGCCGTCCCCTCGGGCGAGATGCGCACGCTCGCCGCGCTCATCGTCGAGACGCTCGCTCGCGCCGCGCACCATCAGGGACGCGCCTACGCCACCTTCCGCCTCTTCTCCGACGAGCGCGCGCCGCGCGTCTGACGCTAAAACCGCGAGTCTCATGACGCGCGCGTCGCGCGTCGAATGAAACATCACGCGCCGCGCGTCGAACTTCCCCGGCCGGTCTTTCGTAATCAAACGACGACGTTGTGTGTTAATCTTTTCGGCGCGCGAGGCGGCGCGCATGACCCCCCAGAAAGGTACGCCCGAGATGTACTGCCCGAAGTGCAGCCAGCCGCAGGCCACCGACGACGTGCGCTTCTGCTCGCGCTGCGGACTGCCGCTCGAAGGGGTCGCGCTCGTCTTGGCGAACGGCGGGATGCTGCCCGACTTGCCGCAAGGCGGCGAGCTGCCCGAGCCTTCGCCGAAGCTGCGGGGCGTGCGGCAGGGCGGCAAGATGATTCTTCTCGGCATGCTCGTCGTGCCGCTCGTCATCCTGTTCCTCGAAGGCTTGAACGCGCCGGAAGAGCCGGCCGTCGCGGCGGCCGTCATCTTCTTCCTCGGCGGCATCGTGCGCATGCTCTACGCGCTCTTGTTTCAGGACGGCCCGCTGCGCCGTAGCAAACAGACGAAGTTCACGCCCGCGACTTACGCGCCCGCGCCGCCGCTCGCCGATAGAAACTGGGCGCGGACGGACTCGGCTCTGCCACCGGCGCGCGGCGAGGCTATCCCGACGGACGCCTACACGCCGCCGCGCGCGACGACCGAGTCGCTTCGGCCGCCGCCGAGCGTCGCCGAAGGCACGACGCGCCTGCTCGACAACGAGTAAGTCGAACTCAAGCGGCGCGTGCGCGCCGACGCACCCCGAACTTCCGAGAGGTCACAAGACTCTTTATGTTCTGCCCGCAGTGTGGACAGCAGCAGGTCTCGCGCGAGGTGCGCTTCTGCTCGTCGTGCGGCTTCCCGATGAACTTCGTGCAGGAGCTTCTGGCGACGAACGGCGTGCTCGTGACGCGCGCGCCCGAACCCGTCGGCCCGCGCAAGATTTCGCCACGCCAGAAGGGCGTCCGTCAGGGCGTCATGCTGATGCTGATGACGCTCCTGCTCGTCCCGCTCTCGGCCATCCTCGGCGTCTTCATCTTCAACGCGCCCGAAGTCGTCGTCCCGATTACGGCTATCACCTGTTTCGTCGGCGGCTTCCTGCGCATCATGTACGCGCTCCTCTTCGAGGAGGGGAGTCAGAGTCAGCCGGTTGACTACCTGCCGTCATACGCGCCGCCGACGGACGTGCCGGCCTACATGCACGCGCCGCCGCGCGTCGCCGCGACGCTCAACCCGCAGCGCCCGACGCCCGCGCCCTCGTACCGCCAGCCGCGCTTCAACACGGGCGAACTGGTGCAGCGCCCGCCGAGTGTGACGGAGAACACGACGCGCCTGCTCAAAGACGAAGACCGGCCCGAAGACCCCTCGGCGCGCTAACGCCGGAGACGATGCGCCCACCCTTGACGCCGCGCGAAGAAGACGACGACTCCACACACTTGTCCGATTCCTTGTCCGACACGCTCGCCGCGCGTCTGCGCGCGCGCATCAACGCCGAAGGCCCCATCAGTTTCCGCGACTGGATGGAGGCGGCGCTCTACGACGAGCGCGCGGGCTACTACCGGCGCGCGCGCGCCGCTCGTTGGGGACGCGCCGGAGACTACCGCACCAGCCCCGAACGCACGCCGCTCTTCGCCGCGACCTTCGCGCGCTACTTCGCCACTCTACATGAACAGTTGGGCGCGCCGAGCGAGTTCAACGTCGTCGAGGCGGGCGCGGGCGCGGGCGACTTCGCCGCCGTCCTCCTCGCCACGCTGCGACGCGACCACCCGCGCGTCTACGCCTCTCTGCGTTACCTGATTGACGAGAAGGGAATCGAGGCGGCGGGCGACGTCCGCGCCGACGAAATGGCGGACGGCGAAACACGCGCCGACGAGTTTGAGAACCACGAGTTTGAGAACGACGCGCGCGGCCGTGAAGTCGAGGGGGCACGCGCGCGTCTCGCAGCGAAGCTCGCGCCGTTCGAGGGGTGCGTCGCCTCCTTCAGCCTCGCGCGCGCGCGTGAGTCGTTCGAGGCGTGCGTCGTCTTCTCGAACGAGTTGATAGACGCGCTGCCGGTTCATCGTGTGCGGCGCGTCGGCGGAGCGCTCGTCGAGATGTTCGTCGGGTTGGACGACGCGGGCGCGTTCGCTTGGGTCGAGCGCGAGCCTTCGACGCCGCGCCTCGCCGAACACTTCCGAAGCGTGGGCGTCGCGCTCGAAGAAGGACAAGCCGCCGAAGTTAATCTCGACGCGGAGGAGTGGGTCGCTTCGGCGGCGCGCGTCGTCGGGCGCGGCTACGTCGTGACGATCGACTACGGCGACGAGGCGTCGCGGCTCTACGACGCTTCCGCGCGGCGCGAGGGGACTCTGCGCGCCTTCAAACGCCACGCCTTCGCCGCGAACGTCCTCGACGCGCCCGGCCAGCAGGACATCACGACGACCGTCGACTGGACGCAGGTGCGCGCGGCCGGTGAGCGCGCGGGGCTGCGCACGCTCGCGCTCGAACCTCTCCCGCGATTTCTCGCACGCGCGGGCCTACTCGAACAACTCGAACGCGAAACGGAGCTCGCGCAGGACGAGGCCGAGCGCACGGCCTTGCGTCTCGGCGCGCGCGAGATGATTCTGCCGGGCGGGATGGCGGGAAGTTTTCAGGTGCTCGTGCAGGAGAAAGTTTGAAGGCGGCGCGCGCGCGTGAGAGTCGCGCGCGCCGCTACTTTTCCTCGATGACGCTCCACTCGGAGATGATGAGAGTCGTGCTGGTGAGGACGCCTTTGCAGCGAATCCGTTTGCCGACGAGCGCGTCGAGTCGCGGGTCGAAGAAGGGGTGGCCGCCGCGCACGCGCAAGGTGTAGCTCTTCTTGCCCGTGTCGAGGGAGACGGCCACGCGCTCGCTCTTCGACCCGCGCGCGAAGGGTTTTTTGACGACTTCGCCCGTCAGCTCGACTTCGGAGAAACCCTTCGCCACTCGCTCACACGTCCTTTCGTCTCGGCGCGGCCGCGCGCGTCACCGGCGGTGGAGCTTCGTCACCGAGACAATCTTTCCGTTCACTTCCTTGGCCTCAAGAATCACCTTGTTCGGGACGCGCGGCCGCTTCGCTTCGCCGCCCGCCTTCGACTTCGACGCCCCCGACTTCATCCCCAAGATTCCCTTCGGCATGGTCGCGCCCGCCTTCGGCGTTGGAGTCGTGTGCTCGCCGAACATGACGTGGAAGGCCGTCGTCGGCGGCGCGACCGTCTTCTTCGACGACCCGGCGGCCATACTCTTGACGCCCATCTTCGCGCCCATCTTCACGCCGCCCTTCGGGAGCGGCGGCGCGCCCGGCGCGCTCTCGACGTTGTAGGAGAGGGCCGAAGACATTTGCAGGTTCAACTCGCCCGCGAGCTTCAGAAGCGTGGAGCGCACCGAGGCGCTCGACGACTTCGCCTCGGACTCGATGACGGGCTGCGTCGCCGCGAGGTGCAACCCCTCGGCGCGCAGCGTCTCGCGCCGCTCGGCGCGCTCGACCCGCCGCGCCGTCTCGACCGCCTTCGCCGCCCCGGCCTGCGTCGCGCCCGCGCGCGTCGCCCCCGCCGGCGCGAGTCCCTTGACGACCGCCGACTTCGGGCCGACGGCGACGTGCTTGGACGCGGTCGCGACGGGCGTTATCGACGGGTCGCCGTAGAGGTTGAACTGCGCGAGCGTCTTGAAGTTGGTCGGACTCAGGGGCGACGACTCGCGGACGAACTTCTGACGCGCCTGCAAAGCCGCGCGGCCGAGCGACGCGCCCGCGAGCACGTTCTGGAGGAAGAAGAGGCAGATGAGGTCGGCCGAGTCGTTGCCCTCGGCCGGGCCGTAGGCGACGGTCGTCGAGCCGAGAAATCCGTAAGCCTTGCGGCCGAGGTAGGCGTTGCAGAGTCCGGCCAACTGTTCGGCCTCGGCGCGTCGGTCGTAGAGTTGCCCGCCGTAGCAGCACTCGGCGGCGACGACCGTGCCTTCGACGACGTTGCCCGTCTTCGAGACGAACGCGGCTTCATGACAGACGGGCTGGTCGAAGGGGTCTTCGGTCGATTGGCCGAGGAAGTTCGGATAGGTGTCCGCGCCGTGGCAGTTGATGAAGTGCATGCGGCGGTTAATCTGCGCCTTCGTCCACTTCGGGCCTGACTTCGGCGCGGTCGTCAGCCCCGAGGCCGAGCCGAAGATTTTCGTCAGGCTCATCTCGGTCGAACCCTTCCACACGGCCGCCGAGATGCCGAGGCACGCGGCGTAGTCTTTGGCCGTCAGCGGCTTCCACTTCGCCGCCGTCTTGAGAAGACCCACGAGATAGGTCGGCGACGTCTCGCCGACGAGGTCGGGCAGGCGGCCGACGATGCGCGAAGGGCCGACGAACTTCTGCACGTCGCGCGAGTAGGGCGCGTCGCAGGCGTAGGGGATGTCGCCGTAGGCGAAGCGGTCGGGGTCGTCGTTGTCGTCGCCCGTCCACAGAGGGTTCTTCAAGTCCTGATGCGGGACGACGTCAATCGCGCCGAGAATCATGACGAAGTCGGGCGCGAGCGCCTTGTAGACGCCGTCGACGGCCTTCTTGTTCTGGCTCGGCGACGAGGCGTTGGTGACGGGCGCGGCCTTGAGCTTCTTCATCGCCGCCGCGTCGTCGAGCGCGACCAGAGTGGTCTGAAGGCCACGCTTCTTGTCGGCCGCGACGAGCTCGGTGACGGCCGTCTTAATCGTGCTAACGCCCGACGCGCCGTACTTGGCCTTGAGCGCCGTGAGGTTCGTCACGATAACTTTGTCGGTCATGTTCTTTGTCCTCCGTCGAAGGGGTGAAGGGTGTTCGGGGTCGTGTGGGTCGGGCGCGCGCGTCGTCGCCGCCCGGCGGGTTTTCGTCGCGCGCACTTTAGCGGCCGCAGTACTGTTCGGTAATCTTGCGGAAGTGGTAGCCCATCGCGGCCAGCGTCATGGCCTCGACGAACAGCTCGCGCCGCTCCACGAAGGCGCGAGCGACGAAGTCCCAGAACTCGCGGCGGCGGCCGTCGAGGATGCCGAGCTTGAGGACGACGCGGGCGAGGGAGGCGAAGTCGTAGATGGTCGAGGCTCGGTTCGCGGGGACGCCCTCGGTGTTGAGTCGCTTGAGCGAGTCGAGCGCGCGCGCGTAGTACTCGACGGGGCTGTAGATGCTGCGCAGGATGGTCTTGTAGCCCTCGACCAGCTCGCGCGCGTCCATCCGTGGGACGAAGTTCATCGTGCAGTCGGTGTTGTCGCCCGTGCTCTCGAAGAGGAGGCGGCCCTCGCGCTGGAGTCTGCGCCAGAGCTGCGTGTCGGGGAGCGCCGTCAGCAGCCCGACCATCGCCATCGGGATTGCGCTCTGGCGTATGAAGTCGATTTGACGTTGGAAGATGTCGGCCGGGTCGTTGTCGAAGCCGACGATGAAGCCCGCCATCACCTCCATCCCGTAGTGCTGAAGCTTGCGCACGGAGTCGAGCAAATCGCGGCGCGTGTTCTGACCCTTCTGCGCCTCCTTGAGACTCTCCGCGACGGGCGTCTCGATGCCGACGAAGATTTTGTTGAAGTTGGCGCGGCGCATCTGCGCGAGCAGCTCGTCGTCGTCGGCGAGATTAATCGACGCCTCGGTGAAGAGGTTGAAGGGGTAGCGCCGTCGCTCCATCCACTCGCAGAGCGCGGGCAGCAAGCGTCGGACGTTGCGCTTGTTGCCGATGAAGTTGTCGTCGACGATGAAGACGCGCCCGCGCCAGCCGGCGTCGTAGAGCGCGTCGAGTTCGGCCAGCATTTGCTCGTTCGACTTCGTGCGCGGCACGCGGCCGTAAATCTCGATGATGTCGCAGAACTCGCAGTTGAACGGGCAGCCGCGCGAGTACTGGATGAGCATCGACGAGTAGCGACGCATCTCGGCGAGGCGGAAGTCTGGGACGGGCGTGAGAGTCAAATCGGGGCGCTCGGCGCTCTGGTAGGTGTGGCGCGCGCGGCCCTCTTCGAGGTTTCGGAGGAATTCGGGGAACGTCGTCTCGACTTCGCCGCTGAAGACGTGGTCGGCGGCGGCGACGTGCTCCGCGCCGGTCGAGGCGAACGGGCCGCCGACGACGACGCGACGGCCGCGCGCCTTGCAACGCTCGATGACCGAGCGCAGGGAATCGCGCTGCACGATCATCGCGCTCGCGAAGACCACGTCGGCCCAGTCGAGGTCGGCGTCGGCGAGACGCCGGACGTTCATGTCGACGAGTCGGCGCTCCCACGTGCCGGGGAGCATCGAGGAGAGCGTGAGCAGGCCGAGCGGCGGGAAGGCCGAACGCTTGCCGGCGAACGGCAGCGCGTGCTTAAAGCTCCAGTAGGTCTGCGGAAATTCCGGATAGACCAACAACGCTCTCGGCCGACGGCTCGGCCCGCGATGTGTCATGCTCGCCCCTCCGTTGAGGTTTGGCGAATATCTTCACACGTCCGGCCGCCCCAGTCCACCGAAAAACGCGGGTGTTGACGATAATAAAGCTCTTCCCAAGCGACTGCCGGTGTGATAGTCTCCGCCCGCTCGGGTCGAAGCTTACTTATCCCGACCCTACGGTAATCCTCGACCACCCGTCTTCGCCTTTGAAGCAATGTAGCGAGTGCAGTGTTTCAGAAGGCTTCCCTGACGAGGGCCTCAGGTTGGCCCCTCAAAGCAGTTGGAAGGCTCACGACGCTCTGCCGCACACGGCCGCCTCCGGCTCACGTCACTCATGCATTTCCGAAGTGCTCCGTCAGCGGTCTGAGCATCGGAACCCTGCGCTGAGGTGGACGTCCGAGGTCTGTACTCGCAACAGAGAGCTTATACAATGCCCCAGCCACCTCACAGGGCGAGCGACTTCCCGGAGCGATTCGGCGGGTCGATAAACGACGAGCAGCCGCGTTTCGCCACCCTGCGCATCCCCAAACACGAGAACGTCTACTTGGCCGGCGACCGAGCGGAGACGGTCTATTTCATCGAGGCCGGGCAGGTCAAGCTGCTCATGCCCTCGCTCGATGGCAAAGAGTGCCTGTTGAGCATTCACACGGCGGGTGACATGTTCGGCGAGCTGTGCCTGCTGGGGGCAGGTCTGCGTCAGGAGATGGCGACGGCGATGGAAGACACGACGTTAAAGTGCATCCCGTCGAGCCTCTTCATTACGCACCTGAGTCGTCACTCTTTGGTCGAGGGCTTCGTACAATATCTGGTGTCACGCATCGCCGACCAGCAGCAGACCATCGCGCAGCTGATTACGGTCGATAGCGAACACCGTCTGGGCGAGACGCTGTTGACCCTCGCGCGAACACTCGGCAAGCAAGACCCCCGCAGCAAACGTATCGAACAAAAGATAACGCACGAAGAACTGTCGCAGATGATCGGCACGACGCGGCCGCGCGTGACGAAGTTCATGCTGAAGTTTCGCAGCCTCGGGTTGATTACAGTCAGCCCCGAACATTTTCTCATCGTCAACGAAAAGAAGCTGGCCGCGTTCCTGACTCAGATAGCCTAGAGCGACAAAGGTGCTCTGCGGCCTCCCGCGCAAACCATCAGTCAAAGTTGTCTAATATTGAACAGACAAAATTCGCCCGCGAGCGCAGTATGTTAGATGCTCTGTCGAGTGCGCATCCGATGAACCGCACCCCCGGCGTGGAACTTCCGCCAACGCCCAGCCACTTTCTGAGACACCAATATCTACGGTCTCCAAAGCCGCGGAGGCTTTGCTGGGCGGCGAAGGATAGAGCCCGGCGGCACGACCGGAAACATTCCGTGCTCAGAATTCTATCAGCCCGATAAGGAGATCAGACATGGCAAACCCTCTCACGCTTTACGTTCCGGTCTCGCAGAACCCCGCGATACAGAAACAACTCCCGGTTCTCGCCGCAGGCTTTGTGCAAAGTGTCAAGGCAGGTCTGGATGCCTCCGGGATTGTCCACTACGCTCGTTTGGCGCTCATCCCGAACCTCTCAGGTCAGGGCATACAGGCCATCTGTTTAATCACCACCTTCGACAAGGCCATGAACCCCTACCTTGAGTTCTTCTGGAAGAATAAAAGCACCAGAACGGCGTTCGCGGGGATAGCTGCTATCGCTCTCAATCCTCCGAACCCGCCGGTCGGGGACAGCCTCACCGCCTTCGAGAACTTCATCAACAGCAACAATCTCAATCAACCGAAAGACCTTTATCAGGCATATCCTCAAACAGTGGTGCAGATTCAGCAGGCTTTTAAGCCGAAGCCTCCGACTAAGCCGAAGCCTCCTACAAAAGGCCCCTCTAAGGGTGCTTCTAAAGGCGGGTCTAAAAAAGGCGGCTCTAAGAAATCTCGTTAGCGTCGCTTAAAGGGCCAAGGCATTTCAAAATCCCGTGGAGGAATCGGCTCGTCTGGCGGGCCGATTCCTCCACGGCAATGACGCTACCCGTCCTTGACTTAAAGGAACTCAGCTTATGACAGGCATCGCGCCGCCCGACGTAAAAAATATTCAGGGATTGATAATGCGTGGCTACACTCATCCGTATTCGTGCCACCTGCTGTACAGTTTTACTAATCCAAGTGTGAAGACGAGCCCGGATACGAAGACTTTCTTCAAGACTCTTTATCCGAAGGTGCAGTCCGCCGAGGACTGGGGGCCGAAGAAACCCAAAATGATGCTGAACATCGGTTTGACCTTTAGCGGGATTCAGGCGCTGAATGTCTTTAAAGACCCGACAGCCATCAACAATTTCCCGCCCGAGTTTCAGGCCGGCCCGTGGTCTCAAGACTCGCAAATCTCTTTAGGCGATGCGGGTGACGCCAGAAGCGACCCCAGTCTATGGTGGTTCCGCAATTTCAATAATGAAGACCTGCACTGCGTGGTTCATGTCTATGGGTTGACGCAGTCTAACCTCGATAAGCTGGTTTCAGTTGTGACGAAAGCTGCCGAGACTTGCGGTTTGAGGGAGCTGTTTGCGCTCAAAGATAAAAAGTCGCGCCTGACACAGCCGCAACTGCCGAATGATGAAATTCACTTCGGCTATCGTGACGGCATCTCCGAGCCCGCGCTTGATTGGGATCAAGGTGCGAGTAATGAGACGCAGGAGGACTTGAATAATTTTCTGATTGGCTATGATTTGGATAACTCTTTAATCCAGCCCGGCCCCTCCAACGTCCCGCCGGATGAGGCAACTTCTTTTGCCCGTGACGGCTGCTACAACGCTTTTCGCATACTCTATCAGGACGTTGCCGCCTTCAACACTTTACTGGCGCAACAGGCTCCGCAAGTGGCGGCTATTATTGGCGGCACTCAGGAACAGGCGCAGGAATGGATTGCGGCGAAACTGTGCGGCAGATGGCGGAACGGCTCGCCTCTGATGCTCAGCCCGGATAAGCCTGACCCCGCCACTCAGGATGCGGAGGATTTCGGCTACGTCGAGGCGGACGACCCTAACCCTAATAAGGACGTCGAGAGCGGTTTCAAATGCCCTTTCTCGGCTCACACTCGCGTCGCCAATCCAAGGGATCAAGACCTCAATGCACCAGACGTTACAAACTTTCCCCCACGCATCGCACGGCGAGGGATGCCTTACGGGCCGCCCCTTAAATCGACGAAGGACGACAGCGTAGACCGTGGACTGATTGGGATTTTTCTGTGCGGCAGTCTCTCCCAACAGTTCGAGAAGATTTATTCGTGGATGAATTCAAACGACTTCAGCTCGGTCTTCCCCTCGTATCCCAGCCCTCAGGATGCTCTGCTCGGCAACCGGAACACTCAGGATGGGCAAGTAGAAACCAGCTTCTTCATTCCCATGCCCGATAATCCGAACGGCATTACATTTAATTTGAGCGACTTGATAGTGACGAGGGGGACGGCCTATTGTCTGCTGCCCAGCCTCGCTTCGCTACGCCAGATTGCCGGACTCTGAAGGCCGTTGATAAGTCAAAGGAATGCAGAAAAAACCATTTACAGTAGCCGACTATCTGTTAACCAGATTGAGACAGCTCAACGTGACGGAAGTCTTTCAGATTCCCGGCGACTACGTGAAGCACTTCACCCAAGCCCTTGAGCATTTCGACGGGGTGGAAGCCATCGGCGCAGTTAACGAGCTTGATGCTGCTTACGCGGCTGATGCCTACGGGCGCACGAGGGGGTTGGGGGCGGTGTCGCTCCAATACGGTGTGAGCACCTTCAGCGCCCTCAACGCCATCGCCGGCGCATACGTCGAACGCAGCCCCGTGGTCGTCATCAGCGCCGCGCCGGGCGCTGATACGCGCCAAGTCACCAGAATGTATAACGTGCTCTATCACCACTCCACCGGCAACCTGAAGGCCGACCAGAAAGTGTTTGAGCAGGTGACGGTGGCCGCCGAAACACTCAGCACTTCAGTCGGGGCACCCGAAAAAATAGACGACCTGCTCGTCGCTGCCATCACACACAAAAGGCCGGTCTACATCGCCTGTTACAAAGAGGTCTGGGGCGAGCCTTGCCCGCGCCCGGCCGACAAGCCCTTACAACCGTTAATCATAAAAAGCGAGCCGGCGGCCCTCGAAAACGCGGTGGAACAGGCTTGGGCCCAAATCACCGCAGCGAAAAACCCCTTGATACTCGCGGGGGTCGAAGTGCTTCGTCACGGCTTGTCAGACTTGCTGCAACAACTCATCGATGCGAGCGGCTTTCTCTACACGACCACCACCCTCGGCAAAACGGTGCTGGACGAGGGCGGGGATAAATTCATCGGAACATATTCCGACGCCGCCTCGATTCCCAGCGTGCTCGACCTCGTGCAGCA
>DASUNL010000301.1:0-3270 GCA_036277175.1 Pyrinomonadaceae bacterium
TTTCTTTCGTGCCGCTCTTCGTGTTCCTCGCGCCGCTGATGGCCGGGGTGCAACTCTTCTACACGCCTTCGCGCTCTTCTGAGGGCCAGTCAGCGACGGCCGCCGGGGTCTCGCACGAACAGGTCGTTTTGGGCGACCTGCGCGCGCGTCTCGGCGAGGCGCGCGGCGCGCTCGAAGTGAGCCAGCCGGAGACGACCGACGCCGTCCGCCTCGCCGTCGAGGACGGAGGGGGGGCGGCGCTTCACCTCGTTGACGTGCCGAAAGAGATTTACCTCGCGAAGGGCGCGGAAGCCGTCCTGACTTCGTCGCTCGGCGAGCCTTTGCGCCTGCGCGTCGTGCGCGCCAACGGCGTCAACACTGCCGTCCGCGTCACGGACGGCGCGGGGCGCGAGTTGCGCCCGCTCGTCGTCCAGTACCCGATTGAGCGCGAGGGGCGCATGGAGGAGGTCGCCTACTACTCCTCCGCGCACCCGGCGCTCTCTTCGGACGCGCTCACGCGGGGCGGCTCCATCTACGTGCGCGGGATGCTCGACCGCGCGGCCGCGCGCCTGCGCGAGAAGGGCAAAACCATCTCGCCGGAAATCGTCGACGTGGCCGAGCGTCTCTGCGTCGTCGAGCACACCGACCACAAGCGTTTCAAGGCGGAAGACCGCGCGCGTCTCTTCGACGAAATCTACGCGCTCTACGCTCTGAACGCGGGCGACACCTACCGCTACTCGGTCTCTTCGGCCGGCGCGGGCGGGATGATTCAGATGATTCCGCCGACCTACGCGGCGATGCGCGAGCGTCACGCCGTCGGCCTCAAGAGCGACTTCGTCGAGGGCATGCGCGACCACGCGAACGCGACCGAGGCGATGCTCCTTTACATGCAGGACACTTGGGACAAGCTCTTGCAGAGCGAAGAGGTGCGCGCCGCGCTCGCCTCGAAGACGGCGACGCAGGCGGAGCTTCTGGCCGCCGGCTACAACTCGAACCCCCTGCGCCTGCCCGGCTACCTCAAGCGCGGCGGCGACCGCTGGCGCACGCTCATCCCCTCGGAGACGCAGATGTATCTGCAAATCTACTCCTCGGTCGAGCGTCTCGCTTTCAAGCAGAACGGCTGACCGGCGCGACTCTTAGGAAGAGACTCGGAAGGCGACTCACGGGGGAGTCGCCTTTTTCGTTTGCGCGCGGTTGACCGGCGGACGGCCGCTCGCGTAGCATCACGATTAGTCGCCTCCACACTTTAAATCTTTTTCGCGCGGTTACAGAGACTTGGACATCAACGACGAGGGCAAGGAGCTTGTGCAGGAGTTGGGCGCGGCCATCAACGCGGCCGTCGAGGCGTCTCCCGACGTGGCCTCCTGCATCGAGCGTCTGCGCGAGGCCGGCTACGAGATGGAGCTGACGCTCCGGCTGGAAATCGGCCTGCGCCACCTCTCGGACGGCGCGGGCGACGACGACGAGCAGGAGGCGGGCCGCCTCGAACTCACCGACGACGACCGACGCACCCTGCGCAGCATGCGCATCCGCATCGACGAGGCCGAATAGACGCGGCCGCGTTTGTGCGTCGCCTCTTTCACGCCGCCGACGCGCCACCGAATTAACGCGCCGCCCCTCTTTGCCTAGCGCGCGCGCCGTGTGCTAACCTGTCGGGCTTAAAGCAGTCAAACATTTTCTCGCCTTTCACGGCCTTTTAAAATTAAGAGGAGTCACAGCGAAGTATGTCCACGAACCCGAGCAGCGGCGGCGCGAACGGCCAAGCAGCGGTCGGCCGCGTCGTGCAGGTCATCGGCCCCGTCCTAGACGTGGAGTTCGGCGACGGCTACCTGCCGCCCATCTACACGGCCCTGCGCGTCACCTCCGAAGGCTTCGACGTGCCCGACCCCATCGACATCATCTGCGAGGTCGAGCAGCACTTGGGCGAGGGCCGCGTCCGTACCGTCTCGATGAAGCCGACCGAGGGCATCGTGCGCGGCATGCAGGCCATCGACACCGGCTTTCCCATCCGCATGCCCGTCGGCGAGGGCACCTTGGGCCGCGTGCTCAACGTCATCGGCGAGCCCGTCGATAACCTCGGTGACGTCGTCCACGAAGAGCGATACCCGATTCACCGCCACGCGCCCGCGCTCGAAGAACAATCGACCGAGCTTCAGATGTTCGAGACGGGCATCAAGGTCATCGACCTCATCCAGCCCTTCCTGCGCGGCGGCAAAATCGGTCTCTTCGGCGGCGCGGGCGTCGGCAAGACCGTGCTCATCCAAGAGCTGATTCACAACGTCGCGATGGAGCATTCGGGGTTCTCGGTCTTCGCAGGGGTCGGCGAGCGCACGCGCGAGGGCAACGACCTTCTGCGCGAGTTCGTCGAGTCGAAAGTCATCCAGTACGGCGATGACTTCAACCACCACTTCGAGGAGACGGGCGAGTTCGACATGACGCGCGTCGACATGGCGGCCATCGGCCAGTCGAAGGTCGCGTTAGTCTACGGGCAGATGACCGAGCCGCCGGGCGCGCGTCTGAGAGTCGCGCTTTCGGGACTCACGGTCGCCGAGTACTTCCGCGACCAAGGCTTGGACGTGCTCCTCTTCGTCGACAACATCTTCCGCTTCACGCAGGCCGGCTCGGAAGTGTCCGCGCTCTTGGGGCGCATGCCCTCGGCCGTCGGCTACCAGCCGAACCTCGCCACCGAGATGGGCGAGATGCAGGAGCGCATCACCTCGACGCGGACGGGCGCTATCACGTCGATTCAGGCCATCTACGTCCCGGCCGACGACTACACAGACCCCGCGCCCGCGACGACCTTCGCACACCTCGACGCCGTCACCGCGCTCGACCGCAAGATCGTCGAGCTTGGCATCTATCCGGCCGTCGACCCGCTCACGTCGAACTCGCGATTGCTTGACCCGCGCATCGTCGGCGAGGAGCACTACAACACGGCGCAGGCCGTCAAGCGAATCCTTCAACGCTACAAAGACCTTCAAGACATCATCGCCATCCTCGGCTTGGACGAGTTGTCGGAAGAGGACAAGCTCGTCGTCTCGCGCGCGCGCAAGATTCAGTGTTTCCTCTCGCAGCCCTTCTTCGTCGCCGCGCAGTTCACCGGCCTCGAAGGCAAGTACGTCAAGCTCTCCGACACCATCAAGGGCTTTCAGGAGATCGTCGACGGCAAGCACGACGACCTGCCCGAGCAAGCCTTCTACATGGTCGGCACCATCGAGGAGGCGCGCGAGAAGGCGCAGCGCATGGCGCAGGAAGGATAAGAGCCGTGAATCGTAAATCGTGAATCGTTAA
>DASUNL010000302.1:0-7250 GCA_036277175.1 Pyrinomonadaceae bacterium
AGGCATCGGCGCGAACTCTGCCATCTTCTCGGTCGTCAACGCGGTCGTGCTGCGCCCGCTGCCTTACCGCGACTCCGAGCGCGTCGTCGCCGTGTGGATAAGTCTCAACCGCGCCGGCCTCGAAGAGCTTGAGTTGTCCGCGCCGGAGTTCACAGACCTGCGCGAGCGCAGCACGGTCTTCGAGCAGGCGGCCGCATACGAGGTGCAGGGCTTCAACCTGACGGGCGCGACCGAGCCGGAGAGGATTCGCGGCGCGAGCGTGTCGGCGAGTCTCTTCCCTCTGCTCGGCGTGCAACCGCTCGCGGGCCGCATGCTCACGGAGGAGGAGGACAGGCCCGGCGCGGATCAGGTCGTCGTGCTGAGTCACGCGCTCTGGCGTCGCCTGTTCAACTCCGACCCATCAATCGTCGGCAAGAGCGTCACGCTCGACGGCCGCAGCATGACGGTCGTCGGCGTCATGCCGCAGGGCTTCTACTTCCCCGAGAGGGATGTCGAGATGTGGAAGCCCATCGCGTTCGACGCCGACCTGCTCAGCGCCAACAATCGCGGCTCACACTACCTGAACGTCGTCGCGCTCGTCCGGCCGGGCGTGACGCTCGACGAGGCGCAGGGCGAGACGGCCGCGCTGGCCGCCGCCATCGGCCAAGAGAATCCGGGCCACTACCCGCGCGGCCTCGGCGCGAAGATACGCCCGCTACACGAAGAGGTGACGGGCGGCGTGCGATTGGGGCTGCTCGTCATGTTCGGCGCGGTCGGCTTCGTGCTTTTAATCGCGTGCGCCAACGTCGCGAACCTCCTGCTCGCGCGCTCGGCGACGCGGCGCAAAGAGATGGCTGTGCGGACTGCGCTCGGCGCTTCGCGCTGGCGCATCGTGCGGCAACTACTGACGGAGAGCGTGCTGCTCTCGCTCGCGGGCGGCGTCGCCGGTTTACTGCTCGCGTGGTGGGGCGTTGACCTGCTCGTCTCGCTCGCGCCCGCCGGGACGCCGCGTCTGGGCGAGGTCGGCCTCGACGCGCGCGTCGTCGCCTTCACCTTCACGGTCTCGCTCTTGACGGGCCTGCTCTTCGGACTCGCGCCCGCTTTACAGTCCTTAAGGCTCGACGTCAACGAGTCGCTCAAGGAGAGCGCGCGCGGCGTCTCGGAGAGCATCCGTCGGCAGCCCTTGCGCGCGGCCCTCGTCGTCTCGGAGTTTGCGCTCGCGCTCTTGCTACTCGCGGGCGCGGGGTTGCTCGTCCGAAGTTTCGCGCGCGTGCAGACGGTCAGCCCCGGCTTCGACCCGGAGAACGTCTTGACGATGCGCGTCGTGCTGCCGCAAGCGAAGTACCCCGGCTACGCCGAGCAGAAAAACTTTTTCGACTCGCTGCGGTCGCGCCTGCACGCGCTGCCCGGCGTCGAGGCCGTCGGCGCGAACAACCTTCTGCCGTTCTCCGGCGGGGGCGGCAGTCGCAGCTTTATGATTGAGGGCCGCCCCGTCGAGACGGGAAGCCCGCACCCGGAGGAGCAACTGCGCTTCATCACCCCCGGCTACTTCGAGGCGCTGCGCGTCCCCGTGCTCAAAGGTCGAGACATCACCGAGCGCGACGACCGCGCCGCGCCGCGCGTCTGCGTGGTCAGCCGCGCGACGGCCGAGAAGCACTGGCCGGGCGAGGAGGCTCTCGGCAAGCGCATCGCCTACAGCGGCATCGGGCCGGGCGGCGAGCCGAAATGGATTGAGGTGGTCGGCGTCGTCGGCGACATCAAGCATCGCGGTCTCGACGCGGAGACGAAGCCCGAAATCTACGTGCCCGCCTACCAGCCGCTCTTCGAGGGCGGCGCGGTGCCTGCGCTCTACGTCGCCGTGCGCACGTCGCGCGACCCGGCGGCGCTCGCCTCGGCCGCGCGCCGAGAGGTGCAGGCGATTGACAAAGACCAGCCGCTCGCCAGCGTGCGGACGATGCGCGAGCGTCTGGCCGAGTCGGTCGCGCAGAGACGTTTTCACATGACGCTGCTCGGCGTGTTGGCGTCGGTCGCGCTCCTGCTCGCGGGCGTCGGCATCTACGGCGTGATGAGCTACACGGTCGCGCGCCGCACGCACGAGATAGGCGTCCGCATGGCCTTGGGCGCGCAAGCGCGCGACGTGCTGCGGCTCGTCATCGGGCAGGGGATGACGCTGGCCTTGGCGGGCGTCGCGCTCGGGCTAGGGGGCGCGCTCATCCTGACGCGCCTGATGGAGAGCCTGCTCTTCGGCGTCGCGGCGACCGACGCGGCGACCTTCGCCGCCGTCTCGCTCGTCCTCACGACAGTCGCCCTCGTCGCCTGTTTCATCCCCGCGCGCCGCGCGACGAAAGTCGACCCGATGGTCGCACTCAGATACGAATAAGACTCCAGACTTCTCGGAAGGGGTTGTGATGGGAACATTGTCGCAAGACTTGCGCTACGCGCTGAGGGGGCTTTGGAAGAGTCCGAGTTTCGCGCTCGTCTCCGTCATCGTCCTCGCGCTCGGCATCGGGGCGAACACGGCCATCTTCTCGGTCGTCAACGCCGTCGTCCTGCGCCCGCTCCCTTACAAAGACCCGGAGACGCTCGTCGCGGTCTGGGAGACGATGCCGGGCAACGACGAGCGCTCGGTCGCGCCCGGCAACTTCGCCGACTGGCGCATTGAGTCGCGCGCCTTTGAACAACTCGCCGCCTACTCCTCCGCCGCGCTCAACCTGACGAGCGACGGCGACCCGGAGAGGCTTTCGGGCGCGGCCGTCACGCCGAACTTCTTCGACACGCTCGGCGTCGCACCCGCTTTGGGGCGCGCTCTCACGCCGGAAGATGGCGCGCGCGAGGAGGCGGTCGTCGTCCTCGGCCACGGCCTGTGGCAGCGTCGTTTCGGCGCGGACGCGCGCGCCGTCGGGCGCACGCTCACGCTCGACGGCAAGCCTTACGAGGTCGTCGGCGTCATGCCGCAGGGCTTCGCCTTCCCCGAGCGCGCCGAGTTGTGGGTCGCGGGGCAGCGCGGGAGCGCCGTCCCGCCTTCGCTCTCCGCGCAGTTCCCCGAGTCAGACCTCGCGGCGAGCCGCGACATACACATCTACAGCGCCGTCGGGCGTCTGCGCGCGGGCGTCACATCTGACGAGGCGCGCGCCGAGCTGAGCGCCGTCATGGGTCGGCTCGCCGACGAGCACCCCGACACGAACGAGGGACTCGGCGCGAACGTCGTCCCGTTGCACAGGCAGCTCGTCGGCGACGTGCGTGCGACGCTCTACATCCTGCTCGGCGCGGTCGCCCTCGTGCTCCTCATCGCCTGCACGAACGTCGCCAACCTCCTTTTGGCGCGTGCGACGCGGCGCGAGCGCGAACTCGCCATCCGCATCGCGCTCGGCGCGGGCCGCGCGCGCCTCGTCCGTCAGATGTTGACGGAGAGTCTGCTGCTGTCGCTCGCGGGCGGCGCGTTGGGTCTGCTCGTCGCGCTGTGGGGCATCGACCTCTTCGTCTCGCTCAGCCCCGGCGACATCCCACGCCTCGGCGAGGTCGGCTTAGACGCGCGGCTCCTCGGCTTCACGCTCGTCGTCTCGCTCGCCACGGGCGTCGGGTTCGGACTCCTGCCGGCGTTACAGGCGACGCGACTCGACCCGCAGATTGCGCTCAGGGAAGGCGGCGCGAAGGCGACCGAGGGTCGTCGCCGCAGACGCGCGCGCAACCTGCTCGTCGTCTCGGAAATCGCGCTCGCGCAGTTGCTCCTCGTCGGCGCGGGGCTGCTGATGTTGAGCTTCCTCCGACTTCAGGCGGTCAACCCCGGCTTCGACGCGGAGAACGTCCTGACGGCGCGCGTCGCGCTCCCGCCCGCGAAGTACGGCGACACGGCCAAGAAGGTCGCCTTCTACGACGCGGTGCTCGAACGCCTCCGCGCACTTCCCGGTGTGCGCTCGGCGGGCCTCGTGATGAACCTGCCGCTCGGCGGGTCGAGGATGAATCGCGGCTTCGTCGTCGAGGGGAGGCCGGAGGCGCGGGCCGACGAGAATGTGACGGTCGACTATCAGGTTGTGAGCCGCGACTACTTCGAGACGATGCGCATCCCCGTCCGAAGCGGGCGCGGCTTCACGGACGCGGACACGCCCGAGTCGCCGCGCGCGGCGCTCGTCAGCGAGTCGATGGCGCGCAAATACTTTCCCGGCGAAGACCCCGTGGGTAAGCGCATCGCCTTCGGCGACGCCAAGCGCGCCGAGTCTTGGCGGACGATTGTCGGCGTCGTCGGCGACGTGCGTCACGCGAGCATGGACGCGCAGCCGTTCCCCGGCGCTTACACGCTCTACGGGCAGGACAAGGAGTCTTGGTCGCGCGTGGCCTTCGTCGTGCGCACGGAGGCCGACCCGAAGGGGCTGGCCGCAGCTGTGCGCCGCGAGATTCTGGCCGTCGACCCGCAGCAGCCGGTCTCGAACATACAGACGATGGAGGAGACTCTGTCGGCTTCGATTAAGCGGCCGCGCTTCGTCACGGCGCTTCTGGGCGTGCTCGCGTCGGTCGCGCTGGCGCTGGCGGTCGTCGGGATTTACGGGCTGATGTCCTACACGGTCACGGAGCGCACGCACGAGATAGGCGTCCGGATGGCTCTCGGCGCGCAGACGAGAGACGTGCTGAGGCTCATCGTCGGCGAGGGGCTTTGGCTCACGGTCGCGGGCGTCGGCTGCGGACTCGTGGGCGCGCTCATCCTGACACGCCTGATGTCGAAGCTGCTCTACGGCGTGAGCGCGACCGACGCGGCGACCTTCGCCGCCGTCTCGCTCGTGCTCGCCACGGTCGCCCTCGTCGCCTGTTTCATCCCCGCGCGTCGCGCCACCAAGGTTGACCCGATGGTCGCGCTGCGGTACGAATGAAAGCCGTCAATCGTAGATTGTGAATCGTGAAAGACATCTCCGCCCATTTACGATTCACGATTCGCGATTTACGATTTACGATTGACGTTATGAAATCCACCGACTCGAACGCACCGCGCGTGCTCATCGCAGACGACCAGCCGGACGTGCTCGAAGCCCTGCGCCTGCTCCTCAAGGGCGAGGGCTACCGGACGGAGTCGGCCGACTCGCCGGCCGAGGTGATGGCGGCCGTCGAGAAGCGCGACTTCGACCTCGTCCTCATCGACCTCAACTACGCGCGCGACACGACCTCGGGCCAAGAGGGCCTAGACCTCCTCACGCGCCTGCGCGAGATGGATTCGACCCTGCCGGTCGTCGTCATGACGGCGTGGGGGAGCGTCGAAGTCGCCGTCGAGGCGATGCGGCGCGGCGCGCGCGACTTCGTCCAGAAGCCTTGGGACAACGCGCGGCTGCTCTCGGTCTTGCGCACGCAGGTCGAACTCGGACGCGCCTTGCGCAAAGGTCAGCGTCTCGAAGCCGAGAACCGCGTGCTCCGAGACAACGGCGGCGACGGCGCGGGCCGCCCCGCCTTCATCGCCGGCTCCGACGCGATGCGCCCGGTGCTGCAACTCATCGAGCGCGTCGCCGCCTCGGACGCCAACGTCCTCATCACCGGCGAGAACGGGACGGGCAAAGAGGTCGTCGCGCAGACGATGCACCGCATGTCGGAGCGCGCCGCCAAACCGATGATTACCGTCAACGTCGGCGCACTCTCCGAGGGCACGTTCGAGTCGGAGCTGTTCGGCCACGTCAAGGGCGCGTTCACGGACGCGAAGGCCGACCGCGTCGGCCGCTTCGAGATGGCCGACGGCGGCACGCTCTTCCTCGACGAGATTGCGAACATCCCGCCCGCGCAGCAGTCGAAGCTTCTGCGCGTCGTCGAGACGGGCGAGTTCGAGCGCGTCGGGTCGTCGAAGACGCGGCGCGTCGACGTCCGCATCCTCTCGGCCACGAACGCCGACTTGAAAGAGGAGACGGCCGCCGGACGCTTCCGTCAGGATTTGCTCTTCCGCCTCAACACCGTCCAGATTCACCTCCCGCCGCTGCGCGAGCGCGGCCCGGACATTCAACTGCTCGCGCTCTACTTCCTCGACGCGCACGCGCGACGCTACCGCAAGCGCCTCACGGGTTTCGACGAGGCGGCCGCCCGCGCGCTCGCCAATTATGATTGGCCGGGCAACGTGCGCGAGCTTAATCACGTCGTCGAGCGCGCCGTCTTGATGGCGCGAAACGGCGAGGTGGCGGCGGCGGATTTGGGTCTGTCGGTCGAGCGCGGCCCCGAGCGCGGACTCGAAGAGATGAGCCTTGATGAGGTAGAGTGTTATCTGATTAAGAGGACTCTGGCCCGCTTCGACGGCAACGTCGGACAGGCCGCCGAGGCGCTCGGCCTCAGCCGCAGCGCGCTCTACCGTCGCCTTCAGCGCCACGGCTTATGACTTCCCCGCCGCGCAAAACTCGCCAGCCCTTCCCCTTCGAGCAGCGCATTTTTCTGATGGCCTTGATGGCCGGGCTGCCGGGCGCGCTCGTCGCGCTGACGATGCTCTGGCGCGGCCCCTACACGCCGAAAGTCCAGTGGACTCTGACCATCTTGATTCTCATCGTCTGGGGCGGGTTCGCCTTCGCCCTGCGCGAGCGCGTCGTGCGCCACTTCCAGACGCTCTCGAACCTCCTCGCCGCCCTGCGCGAGGGCGACTACTCCATCCGCGCGCGCGGCGCACGGCGCGACGACTCGCTCGGCGAGGTGATGGTCGAAGTCAACTCGCTTGGCGAGACGCTCCGCAAGCAGCGCCTCGGCGCTCTGGAAGCGACGGCGCTTCTGCGCACCGTGATGAGCGAAATCGACGTGGCCGTCTTCGCCTTCGACGGCGACGACCGCCTGCGCCTCATCAACCGCGCGGGCGAGCGTCTGCTCGCGCGCCCGGCCGAACGCCTTCTGGGGCGCGCGGCCGAGGAGATGCGACTCGCGGAATATCTGCGCGGCGACGACACGCGCACCGTGCAGAGAAATTTTCCCGGCGCGGCCGGTAGATGGGGCGTGCGCCGCAGCAGCTTCCGCGAGCAGGGAAGGCTTCATCAGTTGTTGGTGATTTCGGATTTGAGCCGCCCGCTCCGGGAGGAAGAGTTGCAGGCTTGGCAGCGTCTCGTGCGCGTGCTAGGGCACGAGCTGAACAACTCGCTCGCGCCGATTAAGTCAATCGCCGGGAGTCTCGAAACCCTGCTCACGCGCGAGCCGCGTCCCGCCGACTGGCGCGAGGACATGCGCCGTGGCCTGACCGTCATCGGCGCGCGCTCGGCCGCTCTCTCGCGCTTCACGCGCGCCTACGCGAGCCTCGCCAAGTTGCCCAAGCCGCGCACCGCGAAGGTTGATGT
>DASUNL010000303.1:0-18679 GCA_036277175.1 Pyrinomonadaceae bacterium
GGAAGAGTCGATTCATGCATATTTCTACTGGAGCATCGCGCGTCTGGAGTTGAAGCGGTCGAAGTTCTCGGGCTCGCTCGCGCGCTTCATCATCGACCGCTTCTGGGCTCCGGTCGGCCACGGCACGAAGCCGCAGTCGGAGGAAGACTTCATCATCGCCACGCTCTTCGGCGGGCACGACGGGGTGGACTTCTTCGACCGAGGCGTCAACCAGCGGCTCGAACAACTGCCGGGGTTCGCGGGCAACAAAGTCCCGACCCGGAGAATCGCGAGCGTCACGCTCTGACGCGCGCAGCCGATAGCCGCCAGAGCGCGGCGACGAAAAGGACTCGGGGCAGGTTAAACTGAATAATGAGTGCGAAACAGAGCGCGAAACAGAACGCCGCGCACAAAAACAACTACGCGCCTTTAATCATCATCCTCGCGGTGTTAGTCGCGGCGGTCGCCGCCGTCTGGTGGATGCTGCGGCGCGACGACTCGGCCTCGTCCACGCCGGCGGCGCGTCCCACGCAGACGACGAACACCCCGTCGAGCGCCACGCCCGCGAGCGGTAGCGCCGGCCCGACGAGCGGCAACAATAACCAGCCGGGCGGCGCTCAGTCGGCGCAGACGAGCGCCATCGCGCCGGGGCCGCCGGGCGCGCAGCCTCCGCGCGTGCGCGGCGCGGACTCGGCGGCCGTCACACTCGAAGAGTTCGGCGACTACCAGTGTCCGCCGTGCGGCCGCGTCCATCCGGTGCTAAACAAGATCGAGCGCGACTACGCGGGCCGCGTCCGCATCATCTTCCGACACCTCCCGCTCCAGTCGATTCACAAGAACGCCTCGCTCGCCGCGCGCGCCGCCGAGGCGGCCGGGATACAGGGCCGCTTCTGGGAGATGCACGACAAGCTCTACGAGCATCAGGAGCAATGGAGCGAGGCGCTCGACCCGCGCCCGCTCTTCGCGGCCTACGCGGCCGAAATCAAAATCGACGTGGAGAAGTTTAAGAGCGACATCGACAAGCCGCTCACCAGCTCGCGCATCATCGCCGACCTCCAGCGCGCCGACGGGCTGCGCGTCAGCGGCACGCCGACCATCTATCTCAACGGGCGACTTTTGACGGCCGAGCAGACGCTCGAAGAGGCCAAGCTCCGCGCCGAGATAGAGGCGGCGGTGGCGGCGGCGGGTAAAGGCCGGTGAGTGCGCGCGAGAGTGTCGGGGAGGGAATCGCCGACGAAGCGTCGGACGGCTCGAACGCGACGCGGCGCGCGCGCTTGCGCGACGCCATCACAGCCGCCGTCGCGCTCGTCGGACTCGCCGACGCGCTCTACCTGACGGTCGAGCACCTTTCGGGTCGCAGCGTCATCTGCATCGCGACGACGGGCTGCGACAAAGTCTTGCAGAGCGACTACGCGACGCTCCCCGGCGACCTCCCGCTCGCCGCGCTCGGCGCTCTCGCCTACTTCACGGTCTTCTCGCTCGCCACGCTCTCGGCCTTTGGCTACCGCGCCGCGCGCCCGCTGCTCACCACCGTCGTCGCGCTCATGTTCGCCTCGACGCTCTGGCTTCTCTACCTGCAAGCCTTCGTCCTCAAAGCCTTCTGCTCTTACTGTCTACTCTCGGCCGCCGTCACGACCACGCTTCTGGCACTCGTCCTCGCCCGCCGCTTCCTCACGCGCCGCGACTAGACGCATCGTCACGCCCGATTGCATAGACGAGCGTCGTCCCGTGCTCGTCCTCGTACTGGCCCTCGCGGCGCATCCCGATTTTCTCGACGACACGGACGGAAGCGCGATTCTCAACATCAATCGTCGCGACGACGCGACGCAGCTTTAAATCCTCGAAGCCGTACTCGACGAGCCGCCGCGCTATCTCAGTCGCGTAGCCGCGCCCCCAAGCCTCGCGGCGCAGCAGGTAGACTATCTCGACGTCCTCCGCCCCCTTGCGCGGCTTTATCTCCGCGTGCCCGATAATCTCTCCGCCCCCTTTCTCGCAGACGGCCCACACGTCGAAAGCGATCGTCGCGTAGACGTGCGTGAAGGTGCGTTTGAACATCGCGCGCGCGCCGGCGTCGTCGAGGACTCCGTCGCCGACGAAGCGCATCACACCCGCGTCCGTGAGCATCGCGACAGACTCCTCCACGTCCTCCGGCCTGTACGGGCGGAAGACGAGCCGCGCGGTTTCCAGAACCTTCGTCGTCATCGTCTCTGCGAAACTCCTTATCCTCTCGGTCGGACTGCTTCCGCCCGCAAGAACGCGCGCGGGCGGGCGTTCTCAGTTTGGCTCGCGAGATGCCGAAATACAACAGAGGAGGGTTTTCGAGATGTCGAAATCACGCAGGGCACGCTTCGGCGCGGCGTGTCTGTTGGTCGCGGGGGCGGCCGCCGTCCCGTCGCCGTCGGCCGAAACGACGGCCGCGACTCCGGACGCCGCGCAGGAGAGGAGAATCACACGCCCCGTCGTCGAACAGCGCCGCTTCGACGTCGAGGTGCTCGTCGGCGGCTCGCCACTCGCGGAGTTTTACCTGCGCGGCCGCACCTACGTCGAGGCTCTGCGCGGCGAGGAGTACGAACTGTTCTTGCGCAACCCTCTGCCGGTGCGCGTGGCGGTCGCGCTCTCGGTCGACGGGCTGAACACGATTGACGCGCGGCGCACGTCGAGCTGGGACGCAAGCAAGTGGGTCATCCCCCCATACGGGACGATTCGCGTCTCGGGCTGGCAGATGAGCACCGAGCGCGCGCGCCGTTTCTACTTCACTAGCGAATCGGACTCCTACGCCGCGCGCCTCGGCCGCACACAAGACCTCGGCAACATCACGGCTGTCTTCTACCGCGAGACGGCGGACGAGACGACCGACATCGTCCCCCCGCCCTACAGACCGCAGCCGCGCGGCGAAGACCGGCGCGAGCGCGCCGAGAGCGGCGAGTCGGAAGCGAAGAGCCGGAGCGCGGCGAGGGACGGCGCGTCGGCGTCGAACAGAGCGCCCGCGCCCGACGACGACTACGCGGCCACCGGCATCGGTCGCTCGGTCTCGCACCACGTCCGCCGCATCCACATGAACCTCGAACGACGGCCCGCCGCGCAGGTCGCGCTCCGCTACGAGTTCCGCCCCGCGCTCGTCCGGCTCGGCGTCTTGCCTCGGCCACGGCCCGAACGCGACACGCTGCCTCGGCGCGAGCGTTCGCGCGGCTTTGAAGATTCGGACTTCAGTCCCGAACCCTGAGCGGAGGTGCGACGTGAGTGGAAGGAGACGCGCGGCGCGAAGGAGAAGACGCCCCCCGTGAGCCTCGCCCCGCGAGGGGCGCACACGCGCGGCGGAACATTTCGGCGCGGGCGGAGTCTAAAGGTTACGTCAGGCCGGGGCGAGAGTTACGGAATCAGACGAGGACGCGCGGCCGTGTGTGGGAGGGCAGCGCGGAAAGGGTCGGTTGAGAGATGTCTGGACACAAGAGTCCGCTCGACAATTTGAAGGTCGCCGCGCCGTGCGCGGCCGACTGGTCTGAGATGACGGGCGACGAGCGCGTGCGCTTCTGTGGGAGCTGCGAGCTGAACGTCTACAACCTCTCGGGCATGACGCGCGCGGAGGCCGAGGGTCTTATCGCGAACACGGAGGGGCGTCTGTGCGTGCGCTTCTTCAGGCGCGCGGACGGAACCATCCTGACGGAGAACTGCCCCGTCGGCCTGCGCGCACTCAAGCGTCGCGTCTCGCGCGTGGCGAACGCGACCGTGTCGGCCGTGCTCGGCTTCCTCGCCGGACTCGGCCTCACGACGACCTTCGGCGAAAAGCTCGGGCGCGAGTTGCCGCTCTACCCGCACACGATGGGCGCGATGGTCGCAAGCCCGCCGCGCGACGCGACGCCCGACTCGCCGCTCACGCGGATAGTGCCCAAGGCCGAGAAGGTCGAAGGGCGCGTGGGCGTCGACGGAGAGTTTGAGATTGGAAAGGTCGCGCCGTCAGCGGACACGCCCCCGCCTAGAAACAGCGTCGTGTCGCTCGAAGAGATGGAGAAGATGAAGAAGGTTAAGAAGGCGAAACGGTAAGTGTTGATGGGAGACGCGCTTCTGTAGCGCGTCTCCCATCAACGCATCGCTTGTCGTCGCGTCAAATAACGTCGCGTCGTTTATCGTCGCGGCCTGAGGTCTTCGGTGTAGAGAAGTTTGTAGGCGCGGTAGTTCGACATGACGCGGATGACGTAGTCCTTCGATTCGGTGAAGCCGACCTCGGCGGTGAAGATGCCGGGGTCGTCGTGGCCTTTGCGCTTGACCCAACGCGCGACGTTGTCCTCGCCGCCGTTGTAGGAGGCGGCCACGGCCTCGGGCAGCCCCGGAAACATCCCCAGCAACTCCTGTATGTAGACGCCCGCGAGCGCGATGGAGACCTCCGGGCGGAACAGGTCGTTCTCAGAGACGTTGCTGAGCCCGGCGGCGCGGACGTACTTCGCGGCCGTGTCGGGCGTGAACTGCATCAGCCCGCGCGCCCCTGCCCCCGACTTCGCCTGCGGGTTGAAATGGCTCTCCTGCTTCATAATCGCGAGCAGCAGACGCGGGTCGACCGAGCGACCGTTGGTCGCGCGCAGGAGCGCGTCGCGGTTGGGGGCGGGATACTCCCCTGCGCGCCTGAGTATGTCGGCGCGCACGCGCGACTCGCGCTCGGCGGCCACGTCACGCGCGCCGAGCGCGCGCAGTCGCTCCGTCGCGAGCCAGCCGTAGTATGAGTTCGGCGTGTCGGCAATCATCTGGTAGGCGCGAATCGCGCCTTCACGATGGCCCGAGCGTTCGAGGCTGAAGGCGCGCAGGTAGGCAAGCTCGGCGCGCGTCGTGTTGACCTCGCGCGAGAGCGAGACGCGACTCAGTTCGTCGCTCGTCTTCGCGGCGGCCAGCCAGTCGCCGCCCGCGACTTCGAGACGCAGACGCGCGAACAAGGCGTTAGCGGCCGTCGGCGTGTTCGGGAACTTCTGCCGCGTGCGCTCGACCCAAGGGAGCGCGTCGGCGGGTCGGCCAGCCTCGCGCAGAGAGTCGATGATGTTGAGGTACGCGGCCTCGACGCGCTCGCCCTCGGGGAAGCGCGCGACGTACTCGCTGTAACGTGTGACGGCTTCGGAGGCGCGGCCGAGTCGGAGCTTGGTCGCGGCGACGTAGTAGAAGCCGTCGCGCCCGGCCTCGGTCTCGGTGCGGCCTTCGAGCCGCTCGAAGTAGGGAAGCGCGTCCTCGTAGCGACGCTCCTGAAAGAGCGAGCGGCCCATGCCGAAGAGCGCCTCGGGCACTTTCGCGTCCGTGGGGTGACGCGCGATGACGGCCTGCCAGTGGGCGCGCGCCTCCTCGAAGGCCCGGTTCGAGTGGTAAACGGCGGCGCGCCGCATGTGCTCCTCGGGCGAAAGCTGCGGGAGTTGCCCGTCGCCGGTGCGCCCCGCGCGGTCGAGACGGCGCATGACGGAGAGCGCGTCGTCGCCGCTCATGTCGGACGAGAGCACCACCACGTCGGCCGAGGCGACCGACGCCGCGACGGCGTTGGAGTTCGCGCCGGCCGAAGTGTTCTCGACGCGCGCGCAGGCGGTCGAGAGGGCGAGCGGCGCGCAGGCTGCAAAGATTAAATGCGCGAGTGTAAACATGCTCTTCAAGGGTCTTTGTCGGATTGTCTGGCGCGGGGCGGGGGGACGGCCGCGCGTCGCTTGTGGGGAGGGTTTCGGGCGGGGCGGACAACTAATCCGCCCCGTCCCCTTTAGATGCTCTCAGGCGCAGGTCGGGCAGCCACAACGGCAGTTAATGTCCGCCGTGTCGCCCGCGCCTTCGCAGTAGGCGGAGCAGTATTTTTCGTCGTCGTCGGGCGGGCAGTTGCAGCCCGGATGCGCGCACCTCTTCGTGTCGTCGGCCATCGTGTTCGTCTCCTTTGAAGTTGAAGTCAGGCGGACAGACATTCTAACAGCCCGCGCGCCGCGCCGCACGCGCGTTTTCTATGAAGAGCGACGGACGGGCGCGCTTCACTCCTCTTCTTCTATCTCGAAGCTCGAAACTATCTCGACGCCCGGCCGCAAGCTGGCGGCGACGCTGCAATACTTCGTCTCCGACAACTCGACGGCCCGCGCCACCGACTTCTCCGAAAGTCCGCGCCCGCGCACGACGTGGCGGACTTCCATCCGCGTGAACTTGCGCGGGTACTCAGCGCGCCGCTCGCCGCGCACCTCGACGCGGTAGCTCGTCACGCGCTCGCGCTTCTTCCTGAGGATGGAGATGACGTCGACGGCCGTGCAGCCGCCGAGCGCGATGAGCAGAAGCTCCATCGGCGTGGCCGCGCTCGCGCGCTCCGAGTTCGTTTCCAAGACCTGCGCGTGCCCGCTCGGCGTGACGCCGACGAAGAAGTCTTCGCCCGCGAAGTGTACGACCGCCTGCCTTATCGTCTTGTTTGCCAACTCTCAAAACCTCCTGCGCGTTTCGGCCAAAGCATAGCACTAAAACAAGGCCCGGAGACGGGTTAAACACTCGACGGACGCTTGTACGCAACTCGGACGCGAACGACGGGTTTCATACAGCCGTACCGGCGCAGGTCATTCTGAAATAACTCGCGCGGCCGCGTCTTCGCGGTAAACGCGGCGGGCGGGAGTCGAATCAGACGCGGTAACAGAGCCTCGGACGAGGCGCTGCCTGACGCTCTCCTGCGGTTAACTCCCCTCGAATCAGTCGGCACGGTGCTTGCTTCGTAAGTCGTAGATGAAGGCACCAACTGACCCCGGCGACTCTCTCCCTACAACGCTCCCCCTGAAAGAAAACGCCGGGGGCGTCCGCACCGGCGGCCACAACTTCGACCAGAAGTGGATTCCTAAAAGCTGGAGGGTAGAGTTATGAGCAGAATAAGACAGACGATTTCCGTGATGCTCGTGCTGGCGATTGTCAGCCTCGGCATCACGACCGCCG
Organism: Pyrinomonadaceae bacterium; assembly: GCA_036277175.1. Classification (GTDB taxonomy): domain Bacteria; phylum Acidobacteriota; class Blastocatellia; order Pyrinomonadales; family Pyrinomonadaceae; genus DASQDT01. Next base: position 6,889 of record DASUNL010000303.1, read on the forward strand.
AGGCGCAACGCCGCACCGGCCGCATGAACGACCGGCAGATTAATAATCTGATTACCCGCGTCGAACAGAGCGCCGACCGTTTCCGCGCGAGCATTGACCGCGCGCTCGACCGCAGCCGCATCGACGGCACGGCAAGCGAAGACAACATCAACAACTTCATCCGCGACTTCGAGGCGGCCACCGACCAACTCCGCTCGCGCTTCAACGGCCGCAACGCGGCGGCCGCCGACGTGGAGAACGTGCTGCGGCAGGCCGCGCTCATTAACGACTTCATGGCGCGCAACCGCCTGACCAATCGCGCGCAGACCGACTGGACGATGCTGCGCAACGACCTCAACGCCTTGGCCAACGCCTACAGCGTCGTGTGGCGCTGGGACGGCACGACCGTCGGCACGCCCGTCGTCGCGGGCCGCGCCTACCGTCTCACCGACCGTCAGGTGAACACCATCATCACGCGCATCGAGACCAACACCGACCGCTTCCGCGCGAGCATCGACCGTGGCCTCGACCGCAGCCGCTACGACGGCACGCGCGCCGAGGATAACATCAACAACTTCATACGCGACTTCGAGGCCTCGACCGACCAGCTCCGCTCGCGCTTCAACGGCAACACGTCCGTCGACGAAGACGTCGTCAACGTGTTGCAGCGCGCGGCCTCCATCGACCGCTTCATGCGCGACAACCGGTTGCCCGCGCGCGCCGAGAGCGACTGGACGCTCGTCCGCAACGACCTCAACGCGCTGGCCGACGCCTACGCCGTCTCTTGGAACTGGAACAACGTCACCTATCCGACCTATCCGAACGACGGCACCTCTTACGCGAGCGGCGGCCTGAACGGCACCTACCGCATCGACCCGGCGCGCAGCGACAACGCGCGCACCGTGGCCCAGCAGGCGACGCGCAACCTGCCGCTCTCCGAGCGCCAGCGCGTCTACGACCGCGTCGTGGCCCGTCTCGAATCGCCCCAGCAACTCGCCATCGAGCGGCGCGGGCGCACCGTGCAGATAGCCTCTTCGCGCGCGCCACAGACGACCTTTGAGGCCGACGGCGTCGAGCGCACCGAGCAGTTGGCGAACGGCGTGACGGCGCGCGTGCGCGCGAACCTCGTCGGCGAGACTCTCGAAGTCCGCTCGACGGGCTTCCGCGAAAACGACTTCATCGTCACCTTCCAGCCGATTGACAACGGCCGACGGCTTCGCGTGACGCGCCAGATTTTCTCCGAGCGTCTCGGCGGCCAAGCGGTCGTCGTCAACGACACCTACGACAAAATCTCCGAGTCGGCCCGCTTCGACATCTACACGGGGACGGGCACGTACCCCGGCGAGTCTTCGAGCGTCGGCAGCGGCGACTACGTCATCCGCAACGGGGAGACTTTAATCGCGACGCTCGACACGGAGCTCTCGACACAGAACTCGACCGAGGGCCAACGCTTCACGATGACCGTGCGCTCGCCCGCGCAGTACGAGGGCGCGGTAATCGAGGGGACGGTCGGGGCGATTGACCGCAGCGGCCGCGTCACGGGCCGTTCGGAACTCGCGCTCAACTTCGACTCGATACGCCTGCGCGACGGTCGCAACTACCGCTTCGCGGGCTTCATCGAGAGCGTGCGGACGCCGTCAGGCGAGACCGTCAGCGTCGATAACGAGGGCACGGTGCGCGACGACAACCAGACCAACCGCACCGTCCAGCGTTCGGCCATCGGCTCGGCCGTCGGCGCGATCATCGGCGCGATTGCCGGCGGCGGCAAGGGCGCGGCCATCGGCGCGATTATCGGCGCGGCCGGCGGCGCTGGCTCGGTCTACGTGCAGGGCCGCGACGACCTCGAACTGACGACGGGGACGGAACTCACCATCCGCGCCTCAGCGCCGAACAGATAAACGGCTCTCTCCGGGTAACGAGCAAGGGGGAAAGCCCCGGCCGCGCGAGTCACACGCTCGCGCGGCCGGGGCTTTTTATTTAACATCGCGCGCGCCGCCGTTCGTGCTAAACTCAAGGACGCGCAAGCGAGCCTAAAACCGGCGAGACGGCGACCCACAAACTTCGCACTACGCGCGCGCAGGGGGGAAGAAGTTAAAGCGCGCCTCGTAGACCTCACGGGCCGGCCGACAAGCCTCAAGGAGAAAACCCCAACCTATGGCTGCCGTCCTTATCGTGGACGACGATGACATCGTCCGCGACACCCTCTTCGACCTGTTCTCCGAAGCGCACCTCTGCCACACGGCCGACACGGCCGAGACCGCCATCAACTTCCTCCAACTCGAATCCTACGACGTGGTGCTGACAGACATCTCGATGCCGGGCCTGAGCGGGCTTGAACTGCTCGGCTTCATCCGCCAGCACCAGCCCGAGACGCCCGTCATCATCATCTCCGGCATCAGCGACCACGCGCACGCCGAGGGCCTCATCAAGCTCGGCGCGTTCGACTACATCCTCAAGCCTTTCCGACTTGAGGCCGTCGAGGCCAGCGTCACGCGCGCCATCGAAGAGGGAAGGAAAAAGAGGGGATAACTTACGCGGCGATGAAGGCGAGCTCTTGGGCCTCGGCGGGGGCGGCCTGTGTGAGGAGCGCGATGTCGCGCGCGAGTTCCGCGACGCGGTCGGCGCTGAAGGGTTTGGTCACGACCCAGTTGACCTCGGCGGCCATCTGCTCGTCCGAGCCGACGGCGTCGCCCCAGCCCGTGATGACGGCGAGCGGCACGCCACGGTCGCGCTCGCGAATGGCCCGCGCCAACTCCCAACCACTCATCCCCGGCATCCCGATGTCAGTGAAGACGGCGTCGACGCGCCCGGCGTCGAAGAGCGCGAGCGCCTCGCGGCCGCCCGACGCGAGCCGCACCTCGTGGCCTTCGCTCACGAGGATGTCGCGCAGAAGCTCGCGCACGCACGCCTCGTCGTCGACGACGAGGATGCGCGCGCGTGGCGCGGGCGGTGCGGCGACGCGCGCGGCCGACGGCTCGTGCGCGTCGGCGAGCACGTCGGCGGCGGCGACCGCCGGGAGCTTGATGCGGAAGGTCGTCCCGCGCTCCGGCTCCGACGCGACCTCAATCGTTCCCTCGTGTCGGCGGACGATGCTGTAGCTGACGGCGAGCCCCAGTCCGAGCCCGGCCTTACCCTTCGTCGTGAAGAAGGGGTCGAAGATGCGCGAGCGCACTTCCGACGCCATCCCCGTACCCGTGTCGCCCACCCGCAGCTCGACCGTGCCGTCACGCTCGACGGCCGCGAGCGTCAACGTGCCGCCGCCCGGCATCGCGTCGACGGCGTTAAAGACCATGTTGACCAAGACCTCGCGCAACTCCGAGTCGTCGCCCATGACGTAGGCGCGCGAGTTGGCGCGCAGCGCCAGCTCGATGCGGACGCCGTTCGCCTCGGGCCGGTCTTTCCAGCGCGGGCGCGTAATCTCGCTCACGTCCACGAGGAGCTGATCGACGGCCGTCGGCTGGAAGTCGTGGTCGCGCCGCTGCCGCGCGAAGTCCTGTATGCGCTTGACGGTCTTCGCGCCGTCCTCGGCCGTCTTGATGATGATTTCGAGGCCGTGCTTAATCTTCTCCGGGTCGTTCGTGCGCATCATCAACTGCGCGCGGCCGAGGATACCGGCCAAGGTGTTGTTGAAGTCGTGCGCGACGCCCGACGCCAGCTCGCCCAACGCGGAGAGCTTTTCAATCTGCGTGAACTGCTCGCGGATGCGCTCCTGCTCGGCGATATAGTGCGACAACTCCTCGACGTGACGTTCGGCCTGCTCGGCCTGCGCCGCCGACGACTGGACGTTCTTAAGATACGTCTGGTAGGTGAAGTAGACGATGACGATGATGGGCGTGGCGGCGACGATGGCGTAGTCGCCGGCGGCGAGGATGAGGCGGCCGATGATGCCGGCGGCCGACGCGCCCGCGACATAAGTTATCGAAGTCCAGAGGTAATGCTTGTACCACGTGCGCAGGACGGGCTGCCCCGTCCGCAGCGCGCCGGCGATGGCGACCGTGCCGGAGTTGCAGATGTACTGCACGATAGCCATCAGGCAGACGGCCGCCACGTAGTCCGCGCCGAAGTCTGCGCGCAGGTCAGGGTTGTGCCCGAAGGCGAGGCCGAGCGCCCACGCCGTGACGAAGGTCGAGAGCGCCATCGTGCTGACGTTGAAGGCCCACGTCAGTTTCGTCTTGCTCGTGTGCAGCGCCGTCACGGCCGACTCGGCGGCGGCGATGACGACGGCCGTCTCCCCGCCGTAGAGCAACAGGGTCAGGAAGACGAAGGTGTCGGAGACGGAGATTTCGGCCTTGACGCCGGGAATCGGAATCGAGATGTGCGACGTGATGCAGAGCGTGAGCGCGCAGAGCACGGCGAGGCGCACGTCGAAGGTCTCGACGGGGAGGCGCAGCGCGGAGAAGAGAAGGACGGCGACGCCTGCGGCGACCACCGTCCAGAGAAATGGCTTGAAGAGTTTTTGACTCGTCATCGGTCGGAGACTCCCCCTTCGCCCCCGCGCCCGAGGGTCTTAACCCTCTGTCCGTAGGAAAATCGTGTCGTAGAAGGAGCGAAGCTTGAACCCGGCGCTGCGGTAGAACTGCGCGGCCGGGTCGTTGCGCTCGTCGACGAGCAGCGCGACCGAGCCGGCGCGCGAGAGGAAGTCGTTGCAGAGTTGTGAGAGGCAGCGGCGGCCCAATCCGCGTCCGCGCTCCTCGGGCGCGACGTAGACGCCTTCGAGGTAGACGACTTCGGGCGTCTCCGAGACCACGTCGGCCTTGAAGAGGAGTCGGCCGCGCTCGACGACGACCCAGACGCGGCCCTGTCCGACGCGCCGCGCGCAGCGGAGGCGGAAGCCCTCGGGGTCGGTTTCGAGCGGGTTGATGCCGCTTTCGTCGAAGGCCATCCGCGCGTGCGCGGCGACGACCACGTCGAGGTCGCCCATGTTCGCCTGACGAAGCGCGGGCACGGGCTCGCAGACTTCGGCGGGCCAGCTCTTCTCGAACAGCATCTCGCGCGCGAAGCGGCGCGGCGCGCGGCCGCCGGGCGAGTAGTAGTGCCAGAATTGCTCGATGCGCTCCTGCTCGCCGAGGAGCATGTGGAGGCGCGTGCCGCGTTGCGCGAACTCGGCGATGGCGGCGACCGAGCTTTCGGTGCGCGCCTCGATGAGCGTGGCGTGGCCGACGAGGGCGACCGCTTCGAGCGCGCCCGCCGCGTCGCGGCAGCCGTAGAACGTGCCGCGGTTGAAGGGGCTCTGGACGCCGTTGTCGCGGACGAGGCCGCTCATGTAGACGGTGTGCAGGGGACGCTCCGAGAGGAAACGGAGAATCTCTTCGCGGTGCGACTCGTCGAGAGCCTCGACCGAGCGCGCGGCGGCGACGCCCGTGAAGTGGGCGGGCCAGCTCGTCTGTCGTGTTTGTGTGGCGGCTGCGAGTGTCATGGTCTGAGTCCTCTGAAGGGGGCTTCGGGCTGACTTCGCGTCTCGTCGAAGGCGGGGGCCTTCGACTGCTCGATCAGTACCCGGTTCCGTCAATCCCCATGTCCACTTCCGCTTCCATCGAGGCCGTGGCTTCGCCGTTCGCGGCGGCCGAATAAGCTTCGAGCTTCGCGTCGCTCAGAATCACGCCGTCGGAGAGCAGCACCCCGTCGCTGCGGAGCACGCCGTCGGAGAGCAGCACGCCGTCGGAGAGGAGCACGCCGTCCGAGAGCAGCACGCCGAGCGAGAGGAAACGAATGCCCTCGCTGATGGTGATGCCGGAGCTGGTCAGGACGTGGTCGCTCAAGAGGACGCCCGACGAGAACATCGTCGCGTCGCTCAGCAGCACGCCGCCCGCGACGAGCAGACCGTCGGAGAGCAGCACGCCCGTCCCGTAGACCTTCTGGTAGTTCGTGATGAGCTGGCTGCCGGAGACGACCGCGCGCCCGGCGACGACGCCCTGCGACCACTGGAACGTGTAGCCCGCGATGCTCGTCTGCGGCGCGGGGGCCGAGGCGTTGAGCATCGCCGCGCCGACCGGCGTCGAGTTCGTCAGAGTCGTCTTGACCATCTTCGCGAGGCGCACCGCGCCGTCGACGTTGAGCTGGCCCGCGCCCTGCTCCAAGGTGTTGAAGCCGGCGAGCTGCTGCGACGAGTACATCATCAGCACCTTGACGAGGTTGGGCGTCAGCTTCGGGTTGGCCTGAAGCATCAGGGCCGCCGCGCCGGCCGCAGCCGGCGTCGCCATCGAGGTGCCGTTCAGGCGCATCATGTCGCGCTTCGGGTTATTGGGCGCGACCTTCGCGTCGAGCGTCGGGTTGTCGCGGACGAGCTTGTTGCCGGCCGCCTTGGCCGAGATGATCTTGTTGCCGGGAGCGACGAGGTCGGGCTTCAAGAGGTTGTCGTAACGCTTGACGCCGAAGAGGTCTTTCCAATAGCTGCGGGTCGGGCCGCGCGAGCTGAAGGAGGCGACCGAGTCGTCGTTGCGCGCGTTCGTCCCCAAGGTGTTGGTCGCGCCGACCGTAATCACCGACGGCTCGTTGCCCGGCGAGTGGATGTGGCCGTAGAGCTTCTGGCCGTTGGAGTCTTTGCCGTTGTTGCCGGCCGCCGCCGCGACGACCACGCCCGCGTCAACCATCCGGCGCACGGCCTTGCAGAGCGGGTCGTTCTTGTAGGAATCGACCGACAGCATACCGAGGCTGATGTTGACGACGCGGATGTTGTAGGCCGCGCGGTTGGCGATGACCCACTCGACGGCTTCGAGCATGCTCGAAGTCGTGCCCACGCCGACGGCGTTGAGCACGCGCAGGTTGATGATGTTCGCGTTCGGCGCGATGCCGACGTACTTGCCGCCCGCGATGCGCGCGTTGCCGGCCGCTATCCCGGCGACGTGCGTGCCGTGGCCGTAGGGGTCGTCGGTGCGCGCCTCGCCCGTGAAGTCCTTGCTGTAGATGATGCGCGAGGCCGTGCCGTTGGCGTTGGTGAAGGCGGCGTGGTTCTGGTCGATGCCGGAGTCGATGACGGCGATGCCGACGCCCGTGCCGTCGAATGCGCTGTTCGGGGCGGCGGCGTTCGTGTTGCGGATGGTGTCAGTGCCCGTCGTCGTCGAGACGTGGCCGCCGAGCGCGGTGACTTCGTCGTCGGGGGAGACGAACGACACCTCGTCGAACTCGGCCAGCTTCTCAAGCTTGTCCTCGCGCAGCTCGACCGGCTCCATGTTGAGCTGCTTGAAAAGCTTGCGCGGGCGGATGCCTTCCTTCTTCAGGAACTCGGCGAGCTCTTTGCTGACCTTGCCTTCGAGCTGAAGGATGACCTTGACGGTCGGCTCGCCTTTGCCCGACTTGCTCTTCTTCGAGCGCGTGCCCAGACGCCACGACAGCTTGCTGCCGTCACGGCCGAGGAGGTCGAGCTGCCTCGACGACGCGCCCGCCGTGATGACGGCGCGGTCGGTGAGCACGATGCCGAGCGCGAACGTGAAGGCGAGCGCGAGGGCCGCGAGCCTCTTAAGGGTTTTGGTGGGGGGAAGGTTGTTCATGACTGACTCCGCCAGATTCTTTTTCGACGTGTGCGACCGCGAGGGGAGCGGTGACGACAAACCTCGTCGCACCGAACATTGCAACCGTCGTGCCTCTGGCGACCTTAAACCGGAAAGCCTTGATTTCAATCGATTTATCAACTTCGACGGCGACCGTGAGAGTCGCCAATTTCGGCCCTTTCGGTCAGCTTGGCACGACCGGCCGCTTCAAACTGACCGACGCGAGCGCCCGCCCCGTCGGCATCACCTGACCGTGACGGCGCTCGTCAGAACTTTGATTAAGACCTTGCGGCCGTCGTGCGCGATGAGGTGAACGTCCGAGGCGTCAAGCCCGACCTCGCTCGCTCCGGGCGCGACGCCCTCGACCTCAATCGTGACGAGCACGCCCGCGCCCGTGAAGGTCTGAGCGCCGGGAGGCGGCGCGACCGAGAAGAGCAGCGCGCCTTCGGCCGAGACCGAGTGTGTGACGGCGGGCGGGTCGAAGGGGTTCGTGAAGATGTTGCCGTGCGTGACGGAGCGCACGGCGACGACGCGCGGGTCGAAGCGCAAGGTCGCGGCGACGAGGCCGAGCGGCGCGTCCGTCTTCAGGAAGAGTTTGAGATGTCGTCGCTCGCCGACGCGCAGTGCTTGCGGCTCGGGCATCAACATGAGCTGCGCGGCCGAGCGCGGCGCGGGCGCTGACGATGACGAAACGGTCGGCGCGACCACGGACGGTTCTTCAGACGCTTCTTCCGCAACGTGTCGCGTCGCGTCGTCCTGCTGCGGCGCGACGACGTGCGAGGTGTTGATGACGCGCGGCCGGACTTGTTGCACGGGGCTGGTCGTCGGGACAGAGGCGTGCGCGGCGTCCGCGACGGGCGCATCGTCACGAAGGCTCGCAACGTTCGCGGACGCGGCGTCCGTCCGAAGGCTCGCGTCGTCCACGCCCGCGAGCGGTTTCGGCGCGGGGATGAAAGACGTTTGCTCGACGGGCGTCTGCTCGACGGGCGTCTGCTCGACGTGCGAAGGCGCGGCGTCGGGCAGCACGACCGTCGAGTGAGTCGGGATGCGACGCGCGGCGGCGAACTGCTCGTCGCGCTCGACCTCGCGAATCATCGCTTCGAGCGTCTCGGCCGTCGGCGTCTGCATCGTCCCAGACGGGCGCATCTCGTCGTCGCGCGGCGTGAACGTCGGGGCGCGCAGGACGTGCGGCGTGACGGCGATGACGATGTCGGTCTGTCGGTCGTCGCGACGCGGCGCGGTGAAGAGTCGGCCGAGGACGGGGACGAGGCCGAGCACGGGCAGACCTTGGCGTCCGCGCGACTGGTGGTTTTGCGCGACGCTGGCGATCATCATCGTCCGGTTGTTCTGGATGCGCGCCGTGCCCTCGATGTTGCGCTCGGTGAAGGTCGGCGTGAGCGACGCGCTTCCCGAGTTCGCCACGTCGTTCGACTTGATGCTCATCTTCACCTGCACGTCCAAGTTCGGCGCGACCTGCGGCGTGAATTCGAGCGTCAGTCCCGTCTTCTCGTACTGGATGACGGGGTAGCCGTTGCCGCCGAAGAGCGTCTGCGCGACTCCGGCTTGCGGGTTCGCGCCGTCTTGCGCGGGCGCGCCCACGCCGAACGACGTGACGGCCGCCGTCTGCACGGGGACGCGCTGGCCGATGTGCGCCGTGGACTTCTCGTTGTCGAAGGCGTGAACCTGCGTCGAGGCAATGAGGCGCGTATTGTCGCGGCGTTGAAGCGCGGACATGCCGGAGCCGGGCAGAAGGACGGCGGCGCTCAGGACGGTCGGAAGCGCGGCCGTCGCGCCGGGCAGCGTCAAAGCTCGCCCGCCGAACGACGATGTGCCGACGCCCCCGAGGTTCGTCAACGTCGCGGAGTCGCCGATCTGATTTCCGAACTGCATCAGGTCTGTGCGCGAGACCTCGTAGATTTGCACATCCATCACGACTTCGGCGCGATCCTTGTCGATGTTCTTGAGAATCTCGCCGACGAGCCGCACGTTCTCCGGCGTGTCGCGGACGGTGATGGAATTGGTCGCCTTGTTCGGCGTGATGACGGGTTGGCGTCCCGCTTGCGGCGGGATGGACGCTTGGATGAGCGCGCGCGCGTCGTTCGGGTCGATGTTCGAGAGGTAGAAAGTACGAAGGACGAGCTGCTGGTACTGCGGGCGCTTCGTCTGGTCGGCGACGAGGATGGTGCGGCTCGAAAGTTTCTGGAAGAAGAGTCCCTGCGTGAGGAAGACGTAGTCGAGCGTCTGCGCGGGCGTCACGTCCTGCAAATCAATGCTGACCTCTCGACGCGGGAAGTCGCGGTCGAAGATGACGTTTAGGCGTAGCTCGCGCGCGAGGTACTTGATGAACTTTTCGAGGTCGCCGCTGTAGGTGATGACGCGGAGTTGTTCGGCGCGCGGAACAGACGCGCCGGACGAAGGCTGCGCGACGGCGCGTTCTTCGCGCGCCGTGTTATAACTCGTCGGCGTGACGCGCGCGGGCGTGGCGACGCTTAGCGCGCCGGTCGTCCCTTCCGTTGGGACGCCGGAGGGCGGGCCGTCCTTCTCGGTCTGCAAACGCAGACTGCGCTCCATCATCGAGCGCGCAAGCTCGTTCGACTGGTCGTAAGAGTATGCGCGGCGGAAGGCGTTGTATGCGCCGACGTGGTCGCCGCGCTCGGCCAGCGCCGTGCCCTGCTGCATGAAGGCTTGCGAGGCGTTGAAGAGCGCGCGGCGGTAGTGGAGCTGGAACTCGGCGTTCGACGGCGCGGCCGCGACCGCGAGCGAAAACTCCTCGGCGGCCTTCTCCCACTGCTGCGCCGCCTCGTGCTGAAGCCCGCGCTTATAATGCTTGTCGCCCTTTGAGCCGAAGACGCTTGCGGGCGCGGCGAGCAGGCAGAACGCGAGCAGGATTGCGGGGAGGCGTCGGCGGTGCGCTGGCCTTGTGTGTGCAGGCATACTTTTCTCGAAGGGCGGAGAAGTCGGACGCATTGCGACGGGCGCGAGCTTTGAAGCGAGCAGTGGCAGTGAGGCTTCGGCTTAAAGGACGCCGGATTGTTTGAAGGAGTCGCCGTAAGGACTGCAAATCGGCGAGCGGGTGAGTGGGGCTTTAAAGAGACCCGGAACCGCGCTTTTGTGCGAAATTCAAGGGAAAAACGACGTTCCGAGCGTCTTTCGTCGCTTCCGCGCGACGACGAAAGGCACGTAGATTAAACAGAGTTGGCCGAAGTTTGTCAAGGGTTTAGGCCAGAAAGTGGAAGTGACGGGATGGGGCTGAGGAACGAATTCCAGAATTCTCTGCCGCCGGAGGCGGAGGCCTACAGGGATTTCGCTTGGCGGCGCGAGCCGGAGCGGCGCGTCGAGTCGGCCGTCGAAGCCGAGAGGCTGGTCGAGCGGGTTGGCTTCTGCGCGACGATGACCGACGCGCGTCGGCCCGGCCCCTCGCTCTACATCGCGGTCTGCGGCCGCCGCGACGCGCACATGCCGCGCAACGTGCAGAAAGACCCGGAGAGCAGTCTGACGTGGCGGCTCAAGGACGAGCTGATGCGGCGCGGCCGCGTCTACTACGCGAAGCTCGCCGGGAAGAGAACCTTCTTCGTCGCGCCAAGACTCGTCGCGCACTTCAACACGGTCTGGGGCGTCGCGCGCGCGAAGGAAGCGGCGACGCTCTCGAAGAACGCGCGTGCGGTTCTCAAAGTCCTGCGGCGCGAGTGGGAGATGGCGACGGCCGACCTGCGGACGGATTCGGGGGTGACGGAGCGCAAAGAGTTCACGCGCGCGCTCGACGAGTTACAGCAGGCGATGAAGGTCATTCCGGGCGAGGTGCTCTACGAGCCTTGGTTCACATACATCTGGACGCTGGCCGAGGGGCGCTTCCCCGGAGAGCTTCGGACGAAGGTCAGACGCAAGGACGCGCTGCGCGAGATAGCGCGCGCCTTTCTCGACGGCGCTGGCGTGACTCTGCGCGGCGAGCTGGCGAAGGTGACGGGGCTTTCGCGCGTGGATGCGGGACTCGGAAATCACGCGCTCGTCGAGGAAGGGTACGCCGTGCGCGAAGGGGTCGGCGTCTATCGCCTGTCGGACTTTGATAAGAGACTCGCTGACTTGAACGACTAGCGGGCGCGTGGAGTCTTTGACTTAGCCGTTAACGGGGCGGTTCGTCTCTCCGAGTTCTTTGCGTGACGACTCTTCGAGTTCTTTTCTGATTTGCTCGCGCGTCTCGCGTTCGAGCTGCGCGGCGGTGAGTGAGAGCGGCGGCGTCTCGCGCGTCGCGCCGAGTTGCATGAGCGCGCGCTCGGTCTCGGCCTCGCTCGCGCCGCGCCCGCCGAGCGCCTCAATCATTTGTAGGC
>DASUNL010000304.1:0-24478 GCA_036277175.1 Pyrinomonadaceae bacterium
CGCGCCGCGTCTGCAACAAAGCTTAGAGCCGAAGGTGACGGGCTGGATGGCGCACGCCTCGCCCTTCTCGTTCGAGGACGCGCCGATTCGCTACGCCGAAGGCATCGCGCGCTTCCTCCACGGCTCGCCCGCCATCCCCGCGCTCTACGCCGCCGAGTCGGGCTACCGGGTCATCAACGAAATCGGCGTCGAGCGCATCCGCCGGAAAAGCACGCGACAGACCGAGCGCCTCATCGCGCTGGCCGACGAGGCGGGACTAAAGGTCACAAGCCCGCGCGACCCCGCGCGTCGCGGCGGGACGATTACGCTCGCCGTCGAGCACGCCGCCGCAGTCACCAGCGAGTTGATTCGCCGCGAGTTCATCGTCGACTACCGCCCCGGCGCGGGCATCCGCGTCTCGCCACACTTCTACACTAAAGACGAAGAACTCGACGCCGTCATCCGCGAGACGCGCACCATCATCGACACGCGCGCCTACGCCCAACACGAGACGGCGGGCGCGGCCTTCTAAAGCATCTCCGGGCACGTCCGATTGAATGAGTTGTGAGGCGCGGCGTGGAATCGTTTCAACGTCGCCCGACGTTGAAATTCGTGACAAGCACTTCTCTAACGAATCACCGCCGCTCAGCAAATAGGATCATCGTGACACCCGATTGCGTACAAGAGCGCCAGCCCGCCCGCAGCGATTCCTAACCCGATGCCGATTTTCGCGGTCAGTGAAAGGCCGCCCTGCTTTTTGACCTCAGTCACCTCTCGATAAGTCAGCGTTCTGGTTTGCCCGGTCTTGGAATCCGTCAGGGTGAAGGAATCTTCTTCGGCCTGACTGATGTAGCCTTTCAGCTTCGACCCGTCTTGTAGCTTGACCTTCACGCGGGCTTTCTTACCCGTGCCGCGCTTGGCGACGTCGGCTTTAACTTTCTCGACAGGCGGCGGCCTTTGATCTGCTCGGGCGAAGGCCAAGATGGGCATCGAATCAGCAGCATGAAGCAGCAGAGCCACTAAGCCGCACGACAAAAGTCTCTTCAGCATTATCTTCTCCTCAGGAGTTGAAACGGGACTGCGCGAGGAGTCGGGATGATAGCAAAAAAAGCCGGTGCGGCACGCCCCGTTTAGACCGTGCCGCGCGCGCGCAACTCCGAGGGCAGCAGACAGTGATAGATGAACTCGTGCAGGGGCGTCGGCACTTCCTTCTCGCGGCCCAGACGCACGACCGCGCCGTTCCAAGCCTCAAGCTCCGAGGGGCGGCCCGCGACGATGTCTCTGTGAAGTGACGTCGTTGAGTCGTGGGCGAGCGCGTCTATCAGCCGCAAAGACTTCTCGACTATTCCCTCCCCCAACGAAACCCGGTGCGCGCGCGCGACCTCTAAAATCTCGCGCATGCCGCGCTCAATCAACCGGCGAGTTTCGGGCAGCGCGCGCAGGACGCCGACCGTCGCGCGTGCGAGCGCGCCCACTCCCCCGTAGGGCGCGACGAAGATGAATTTCTCCCACACGGCCGCGCGGATGTCGGGCGGGATTTCGGCTCTCACCCCCGCGCGCTCGAACACTCGTCGCAGACGCTCCGCGCGCTCGCTCGGCCTGCTATCCAGCTCGCCGAACTTGATGAAGTTGGTCTCGCCGATGCTGAGAATGTTTCCCGGACTGACGACGCGACTGATAGTCCCGCACAGGCCGTCCAAGACGTGACGCGCGCCCAACTCCGCGACCAGATGCCCCGCCGCCTCGACCCCGTTCTGCAAAGGCACGACGAGCGTCTCAGGTGTCATCATCGGGCGCATCGCGCGCGCCGCGTCCGCGATCTGCCACGTCTTGACGCCGAGGAGCACCACGTCGGCCGCGCCCGCCCGCGCCGGGTCGTCGGTCGCCTCCGCGCGAACGATGAACTCGCCTCCGGCCGTCTCGACGCGCAGGCCGCGCTCCTGAATCGCTCGGAGATGCTCGCCGCGCGCGATGAAGACCACTTCCTCACCGGCCCGCGCCAGACGCGCGCCGAAGTAGCCGCCCGCGCCGCCCGTGCCGTAGACCGCGATGCGCATCAACACTTCTCCTCTCGTGCAGGCCCGTCGCCGGCCGCGAACCAAGTGTTTGGAAATCGTGTGAACTCTCTTAAGATTGTACAGATGAGCATCTGGCAAATCATCCGTCGGCTAGTGCCGTTCGTGAAGCCTTACCGCCGATGGGTCGTCTTCTCTCTTGGCCTCACGCTTCTCGGCGCGTTCGCGGCGCAGGTCAACCCGATTGTTTTGCGCTACACGGTCGACACCATCGAGGGGCTTTTGCGCGAGGGCAAGAGCGCGTCCGAAGGTGCTTCGCTGCTCGTGCTCATCAGCGTGATTCTCTTCAGCAAGGAGATTCTCAACACGGGGTTGAAGTACGGGCAGAACCTCTTCGGGGAGAAGATTCGCGTCAACGTTTCGAGCCGTCTCTCCCAGTTCGCCGTCGAGAAGATACTCACCTACCAGCTCGCCTTCTACAGCGACTCGGACAACCAGACCGGCATCCTCCAGACGCGCATCGACCGCGGGGCCGAGAGCCTGACGAAGCTCGTGCAGAGCGCCTTCATCGACATCCTGCCTCTCTTCGCCAACGCCATCATGGCGCTCATCGTCATGTTCTACGCCAACGTCTACGTCGGCCTCGTGGCCTCGGCAATCCTGCCCGTCTACTTTTTGTTGAGCCACCGTCAGGCCTCGATGCTCAAGGGCGCGCGCAGGGGCTTGCGCGCACTGCGCGAGGCCAAGAATAACGGCCTTCATAACATCATCCAATCCATCGTCGTCATCAAGTCGTTCGTCCGCGAGGAGTACGAGAAGGAGAAACAACTACGTCTTCAGCAAAACCTCGTCACCGCGCAACTGAAACAGCGGCAGACCAACTTCATCTTTGACGGCCTGAAGACCTTCATCGAACAAATCGGCGTCGTGCTCATCATCATCCTCACCGCGTACCTCGTCCTCAACGCGCAGATGTCAATCGGCGCGATCATGTTCCACATCATGCTGTTCGGTAACGTCTCCGCGCCGATTCGACAACTGCACCGCATCTACGACGAGATGAACGACGCGCTGACTTACGCCGAGGGCTACTTCCAAATCCTCGACGCCGACGAACAGACCGAGGCGAGCGGCGAGCTTGGCATGTCGCACCTCGAAGGCAGCTTCGAGTTAATCGACGTGAGCTTCACCTACCCGAACGGCACGCGGGCGCTCTTTAACGTCAACATGAAAATACCTTCGGGGAAGACCGTCGCGTTCGTCGGCCTTTCGGGGGCGGGAAAGTCGACGCTCCTCAATCTCCTGACGCGCTTCTACACGCCGACGAGCGGGAAGATTCTTCTCGACGGCGTGGAGCTCGCCCGTTACGAGACCGATTTGCTGCGCCGCAAAATCGGCCTCGTCCTACAGAAGAATCACATCTTCAAAGGCACGATTGAAGAGAACATCCGCTACGGGAACGTCAAGGCGTCTTTCCCCGAAATCGAAGAGGCGGCGCGCAAAGCCTTCCTTCACGAGCAGATCGAGAGGCTGCCGCAGAAGTACGAGACCGACGCGCAGATGCTCTCCGGCGGGCAGCAACAACGCATCGCCATCGCGCGCCTCTTCCTGAAAGACCCGCCCATCATCTTCCTCGACGAGCCGACGGCCAGCCTCGACGCCGTCGCCACCGAGCAGATTAAGAACAGCCTCGACGCGATTAAAGAGGAGCGCACCGTCGTCGTGATTTCGCACAGCATCTCGCAAATCATCGACGCCGACGTCATCTACGTGTTGAAGGAGGGCCGCGCCGTCGAACACGGCACGCACGAAGAGCTTTACGACCGGAACGGGACGTACCGCGAGATTTTCGACGCCTCGGCCCGCAGCCTCAACATCGACAAGATTTCGAGGACGCTCGACGTGGAATTCGCGCCCGACGCGGCCCAGTGAATCGAGCGACCGCTGGTCGGGCCGCCGCGATGAAGTGGTGCGGGCCGAACGGCCTTTAGCTTCTCGTCGCGACGACTTCGAGGTACTCGCCCTCGACGCGCGTCGCGCCCTCGGCCGCCTGATTGTGCTCGGCCCACAGGCGTTCAAGGTCACCGCGCAGAGCGGCCTGCCCCGCCTCGTCGAGCGCCGCGAACGCGCGCTGCGTCGGGCCGTAGAAGTTGCGGAAGAACTCGACGACCTCGGCGGGCGTGAACGAATATTCAAACAGGCACATCCGACGCGCGAGTCGCAAGTCCGCGACGCCCGCGCGCAGACGCTCGCGCACCGTCTCTTCGTCGCCCCACTTGACGGGCGAAGGCATGTCGGGCGGCGGCGCGACGTGTCGGCCCGTGATTTTGAACATCTGGCCGACGAACCCTTCGGGCGTCCAGTTCGCCATCGCGACGCGCCCGCCCCGACGGCAGACGCGCAAAAGCTCGGACGCGACCAGCTCTGGACGCGGCGCGAACATCGCCCCGAACATGCTCACGACCACGTCGAACGTCGCGTCCGCGTAAGGCAGACTCTCGGCGTCGCCCTCGTCGAACTGAATCGTCAAGCCTTCCGCCTCGGCGCGCTGTCGCGCCTGTTCGAGCAGGTTCGCGGCGATGTCGACGCCCGTGACCTGTGCGCCCGCGCGCGCCGCGTGAATTGCGAGGTTGCCGCTGCCGCAGGCCACGTCGAGGACTCTCATGCCCGGCCGAAGTTCGAGGCGTTCGATGAACTCCCGCGCGCCCGTCTCGATGTGTTTCGCGACCTGACCGTAATCGCCCGCCATCCACATCGCTTTGAGTCTCGTCTTCAAAGCACCCATTTCGGAATTAAGTTCGCTCACGGCTCGACTCCTTTCAAAAGCGCCCGAAGGCTCAAAGCTCTTTCGTCATGAAGACGCTGTGAGGGTCTTCGACGTAGTCCGCGAACGGCCCGCAGTAGGTGAAGCCGAAATTGGCGTACAGCTCGCGCGCAGGCTCGAAGGCCGCCGCCGACCCGGTCTCCAAACTCAGACGCGCGTAGCCGCGCCGCCCGGCCTCTTCGAGTATGTAACGGAGAAGATTCCGCGCGACGCCCTTCCTGAGATGGCGCTCGGACGTCCGCATCGATTTGATTTCGGCGTGTCGCGAGTCGAGTGCCTTGAGCGCCCCGCAGCCGAGCAGCTCGCCCTCTTCCCACACCGTCCAGAACGTGATGTCAGGGCCGCGCAGTTCCTCGACGTCGAGCGCGTGGACACTTTCGGGCGGCGAGTGCAGGAACATACTACGCAGGTGCTCCCGCAACAGCTCATGCACTTCGGGGCCGCTCAGGTCGTCGATTTTAATCTCCATCCGCCCACCGTTATTTTTGATTCGCGCAAGACCGTGCGAGCGCGTCCGACGGACGCATATTAGACGCGACGCTTGGCGGCAGTAAAGATGCGGGGTTCGTCGGCGAGGTCGAGTTGAGTTGACACGTCGGGGCTGCTGGCAAGCGGGAGTGCGGGCCTTTATAATCGTCCGAGTAAGTTATCAATCATTCGTTCCGTCAACACAGAGGGTTTAATTGTGACCGAGCCTTTATCCTATAACAAGTACCTGCGCGTGCGTGACCTCATCGCCCTGCAAGACTGCCTGTCCGACCCGGCGCATCACGACGAGCTGCTCTTCATCACCATCCACCAAGCCTACGAGCTTTGGTTTAAGCAAATCCTGCACGAGCTGGACGCGGCCGTCGCGTCGATGAACGAAGACCGCGCGTTCGCCGCGACGCGGGCCGTCTTGCGCGTCGTCGAAATCGAGAAGCTGCTCGTCACGCAGATACACATCCTTGAGACGATGACGCCGATTAGCTTCCTCGGCTTCCGCGACGAGCTGAACCCGGCGAGCGGATTCCAGTCGATGCAGTTCCGCGAAATCGAGTTCTCGTCCGGCCTCAAGGACGAGCGCGTCATGCGCGCCTTCGACGACGACGAGTTCGCCGCCCCGCGCCTCGGCGCGCGCATGAGCGCACCCTCGCTCGCCGACGCCTTCTACTCGTACCTGCGCCGTCGAGGCTTCGACGCGCCCGACGACCCGGCCGACTCGACCGACGAAGAGCGCCGCCGCGCCTACGGCCGCCGCACGCGCGCCGCGCTCGAAGTCCTGACCCACTTCGAGGAGCGCCCCGCCGAGTTTCAACTGTCGGAGGCGCTGCTCGCGCACGACGAATACTTCTCGCTCTGGCGCTCGCACCACATCAAGATGGTCGAGCGCATGGTCGGGACGAAACGCGGCACGGGCGGGAGCGAAGGCGTCGGCTACCTGCGCACCACCCTCGACAAAAAGTTCTTCCCCGAACTCTGGGAGGCCCGCACCTACCTCGACTCCAAACACGGCCGCGACGCGGGCTGCCCCTTCGCCGTTAAAACTTAAACCGAGCGCCGCCGCGCGCGGCGCGACCCGACCGACCATGAACATCGAATTCCCCGAACGCTTCAACATGGCCGACTACTTCCTCTATCACAACGTGGAGGAGGGTCGGGAGAATAAGACGTGTCTGTATTACGGCGACGAGTCGTACACCTACGGCGAGGCGGCGCGGCTCTCGAACCGCGCGGGCAATGCTCTGCGCGAGGCGGGCCTCGAAGTCGAAGACCGCGTGCTCATCGTCCTGCCCGACTGCCCGGAGTTCGCTTGGGTCTGGTTCGGGGCGGCGCGCGTCGGCGGCGTCATCACGATGGTCAACCCGCTGCTTCCGGCCGAAGACTACCGCTACTATCTCGAATACACGCGCGCCCGCGTCGCCGTCATACACGAGTCGATGCTTGAGACTTTCGCGGACGCGGCGCGCGGCGCACGATACTTAAAGAGCGTCCTCGTCGTCGGCGCGGAGAGCGGAGACTTCACTCCGCTTGCCGAGGCTCTCGACGCGCAAGGCGATGAGTGTCAGCCCGCCGACACGTCGCGCGACGACGTCGCCATCTGGCTCTTCACCTCCGGCTCGACCGGCCACCCGAAGGGCGCGGTTCACCTCCAACACGACCTCCCCTACAACACCGAGTGCTACGCCAAGCGCGTGCTCGGAGTCCGCGAGGACGACCTGACCGTCTCCGTCCCGAAACTCTTCTTCGGCTACGCGACGGGCACTAACCTCCTCTTCCCCTTCGCCGTCGGAGGCGCGACCGCGCTCTTCTCCGAACGCTCGACGCCCGAAAAGATTTTCGAGATGGTCGAGCGTCACCGCCCGACGATTCTCACGAGCGTCCCGACGATGATAGGCGCGATGCTCAACCTCGAAGGCGCGCGCACGCGCGACCTCTCAAGTTTGCGCATGTGCCTGTCGGCGGGCGAGGCTCTGCCCGTCGAACTTTACAACCGTTGGATGGAGGCGTTCGGCGTCGAGATACTCGACGGCATCGGCTCGGCCGAGATGTTCCACATCTACATCACGAACCGTCCGGGCGACGTGCGGCCGGGGAGTTTGGGTCGCGTCGTCGAGGGCTACGAGGCGCAAATCGTCGACGCCTCGGGGCAGCCCGTCCGTGTCGGCGAGATGGGGACGCTGAGGATTAAGGGCGACTCGGCCGCGCTCTGCTACTGGCAGGCGCACGAGAAGTCGAAGGCGACGTTCGCGGGCGACTGGTGTACGACCGGCGACCAGTTCCACGCCGACGACGAAGGCTACTTCTGGTATCACGGTCGCACCGACGACATGCTCAAGGTGTCGGGCATCTTCGTTGCCCCGGCCGAGATTGAGAACTGCGTCCTTCAGCATCAGGCCGTCGCCGAGTGCGCCGTCGTCGGCCACGACGCGGGCGACGGGTTGGTGAAGCCGAAGGCGTTCGTCGTCCTGCGCGAGGGCCGCGCGCCCGACCGCGCGATGGAAGAGGACATCAAGTCATTCGTCAAATCCAAGCTCGCGCTCTACAAGTACCCGCGCTGGGTCGAGTTCGTCCCCTCGCTCCCCAAGAACGACCGCGGCAAGATTGACCGCAAGCAACTCAAAAGCGGTGACAAGTGACGAGGAAGCTTTCAGGAGTCAGCTTTCAGCAGTCAGCTCACGGCCGTCCGCCGCACTTCGGACGGCCGCCGCGATTGAACACAACCTCTCGCCCGCTCTATCAAAGCTGAGTGCTGAGTGCTGACTGCTGAAAGCTATCTCTCCATTCGCTTCATGCCCTTCTCGACAACTATCACCGTGCGCTTCGCCGACGTGGACGCGGCGGGGCTGGTCTATTACCCGGTGCTCTTTCATTACTGCCACGTGGCGATGGAGGAGTTCTTCGCGGCGCGGTGCGGCGTGACGTATGAGCGTCTGATGGCCGTCGAGCGCGTCGGCTTTCCGACGGTCAACGCGCGGGCCGAGTTCTTCGCGCCGCTCCTCTACGGCGAGACGGCAGAGGTGGAGGTCACGGTCTCGCGCGTCGGCATGAAGTCTGCGACCTTCGAGTATCGCATCCGTCGCGCGTCCGACGGGGTGTTGTGCGCGTCCGCCACACTCGTTCAGGCGTCGATGAATCTCGACACGCGCCGCGCCGTCCCTGTCCCCGAACCCTTGCGCCGCGCCTTCGCCGAGAGCGTTGCGTGACCCACTAAAAAATCGGTTTTCCCGGCCGTTTTTCTGGAATTCGCGCTCGATTTGTTTCTGAAACCGTCGCGCGATTGCGCGTATCCTGTGGGGGCAGACCGAATAAAGTCTCCCGGAGGTTGCTCCCCGTGAAGAAGCTCTTGGTGTCTCTTGCCGCGCTCTTCGTGCTCTCAATCCCGGCCGCCGTCAAGGCCGACACGCTGACGTTTACGCCTTCGCCGTCAGACCTCGGCGACCTCGATCACCACCGCGTCTATGCGTGGCGCATCGGCGGCGTCAACCTCAACGGCCAAGTCATCACCGGCGCGCGTATCACGTTTAAGAACATACGCAACTGGGACAACCGCGCCAACACGCTCTTCGTCCACCTGCTCGACACGGCGAAGGTTTCGGGCGTCTCCTCGTTCATCGACGACACGCGCGACCGCGCGCAGCTTACCGACGCGCAGCTCCAAGCGTCGATGATCGACGACTTCGCCAACACGCGCTTTCACAACCAGAGCAGCTGGCTCCTGAACTCCGGCACGGCCGACACGTTTCTCTTCTCGCGCTCGTTCCCGACGACGGGGCAGAACTTCGTCTACAACTTCACGGCCGGGCAGCTCCAAGCCCTGATGGCTTACATCGCCAACGACGGCCGCTTCGCCCTCGGCTTCGACCCCGACTGCCACTTCTTCAACGACGGCATCGTGCTCGAAATCTTCACGGCGAGCGCGCCCGTGCCCGAGCCGGCGACGATGGCCCTCTTGAGCACCGGCCTCGCCGGACTCTACTACCGGCGTCGCCGCCAGCGTCGGCGCGAATCGAACCTAGAGGCTTAAAAAGTTTTTTCGTCGGTGGGACGATGAGAACGACGCGGGCGGGGCGCTCCTCCCCCCCGCGTCTTTTTTTGTCTCGCGCGAGGTGCGGCGCGCGCGGTCAGGACTTCTCTTCGAGGCGCGCTCGCAGCTCGGCGACTTGTCGTCGCAACTCGGTCAGCTCTTCGCGCATCTGCGGGAGCCGACCGAAGTGCGCGTTCAGACGCTTGTACTCGTCGAGCGGGCGGACGGGCACGCCCCACACGACCGCGCCGGGGCGAACTATCTTGCCCGGAAGTATCCCCGCCTTCGAGCCGACAATCGCGCCACGCGAGACGCGCGCGTGGTCGCCCATCCCGACCTGTCCTCCGATGATTGCGTCCGACTCGATGACGGTGCTCCCCGAGATTCCCGTCTGCGCGGCGATGACGACGCGCTCGCCTATCGAGACGTTGTGCCCGACCTGCACGAGGTTGTCGAGCTTCGTCCCGCGCCCGATGCGCGTCTCGCCCAGAGCGCCGCGATCTACGCAACTGCCCGCGCCAATCTCGACGTCCGACTCGATGACGACCGTCCCGATTTGCGGGAACTTGTGATACAGCCCTTCAGCGTCGCGCACGTAGCCGAACCCGTCCGCGCCGACGTGTACGCCCGCGTGCAGAATCACGCGGTCGCCCAAGGTCACGTTCTCATAAAGCACGACGTTCGGGTGGAGCACGCAGTCCGCGCCGACGCGCGCATTCTCGCCGACCGAAGCGCCCGCGAGAATCTGCGTCCCCGCGCCGACGCGCGCGCCCTCCGAGACGACGGCGCAAGGGCCGACGTGGACGCCCTCGCCCAACTCCGCGCTCCCGGCGACG
Source organism: Pyrinomonadaceae bacterium (assembly GCA_036277175.1). GTDB lineage: Bacteria > Acidobacteriota > Blastocatellia > Pyrinomonadales > Pyrinomonadaceae > DASQDT01. The sequence continues at coordinate 10,162 of DASUNL010000304.1, forward strand.
CTCGCCGAGGGATGAATTCCGGCCGCGCGCTTGCGCGGAGGGTGCAGCGCCCCGGCGACGAGCGCGAAGGCGAGCTTCGGCCGCGCCGCCTCGATGGCGCAACGGCCCGCAACGTCCGCGCCTTCGGGGACGATTAAACACGAAGCGCCGCTCGCTCGCGCGCGCTCGAAGAGCTTCGCGTCCTCGACGAACGCGACGTCGCCCTCGCCCGCACCGTCGAGGCTCGCCACACTTCGGACGCGCACGTCGCCGTCTCCAACGACGCGCCCGCCGCAAAGTGCGGCCAGCTCGGCGACCGTCATCCCGTTCGTTTGTCTGCTCATCTTTCGCGGCTCAGTCGTCTTCGCGCCGGGCCATAATCTTTCGCACCGAGTGCCACTGTTCTTGGCTGCCGCCGAGTTCCTTCCTGTGCCAGCGCCGGATGAAGAGGGCGAAGCACACGACGACGACCAAGACCATCAGCCCGAAGACGGCCGACAGAAACATCGAGGCGATCACGTCTCCTCCCCCTCGTCGTTCGCGGCGTCCGCGCTCGGCGCGTCGCCGGCCCGGCGCTCTACTCCCGTGAAACCGCGTCGTGAGCCGCGTATGAATTCGACGAGGTTCGTGACGTTTTCGTCTTCGAGCGCGAGCAAAGCCGCGAGCGCGTCGGCGAGCGGCAGTCGTTCGCGGAACAGGAGACCGTAGGCGCGTCGGAGCGCGAGTCGCGCGTCCGGAGAGAAGCCACCGCGCCGGAGTCCGACGGTGTTGAGTCCGCGCACGCGCGCGGGGTTTCCGTCCGTCGTGAAGAACGGCAAAACGTCCTGCACGATTTTGGACTTGCCGCCGACCATCGCGAACCGCCCGAAGCGCGTGAACTGATGCGCGCCGACGTTCGACGCGAGGAAGACGTGGTCGGCGACGCGGACGTGCCCGGCGAGCGCGACGCCGTTGGCGAAGACGTTGTCGTCGCCCACCTCGCAGTTGTGCGCGATGTGCGTCGAGACCATCAAGAAGTTTCGGCTCCCGACGCGCGTCACCTCGCCCTCGCCGCGCGCGCGGTGCAGGGTCGCGTACTCGCGTATCAGGTTGTCGTCGCCTAAGACGAGCGCGCTCGGCTCGCCACGAAACTTCCAGTCCTGCGGCTCGCCGCCCAGACAGGCGTGCTCGAAGACGCGGTTGCGTCGGCCCAAGGTGGTGAAGCGTTTGACGACGGCGTGCGCTCCTATCTCGCACTCGTCGCCCAACGTCGCGCCCTCTTCGACGACCGCGTAGGGGCCGACGCGCACGCCGCGTCCGAGCGACGCGCGAGGGTGGACGGCGGCTGTCGGGTGAATCTCCATCTCTCTCAAGACCGCGACGGATGGTACATCCTCGGCCGAGGCGGCCGCAAACATTTAGCCATCCGGCCGCGAAGTTGTAGAATCACGGCGTCCCCTTAAAACGAGAATCCGATTTAACGTAAACGAGGAGGCTTGGAGGCCGATGGCGGACGAAGCTAAAGAGAGGAAGTGCGCGCACCAGAAGTGTCGCTGCATGGTTGAGGAGCCGAGGCGCTATTGCAGCGACCGTTGCGAAGACGAAGCGGACTCAGACCCGACGAGCGACTGCACCTGCGGCCACGCCGGCTGCAAGTAAACGACCGCGCGCCGGACGCAAATCCATCGCGGAGTTTTCCCGCCCGCGCGCCTGCAACCTCTGGACGCGGGGCGGCGTCTTATGCCTTTATCTCTTGCATCTGCAAGGGTATGCCTTTATCATGTCGCGTTGCCGGCAATCCTCATCCGGCTTTTCGACAAGGCTTAAGCAGGCGAGCTTTTTCAACGGTTTGCGGGCAAAAACGCAACGGTCGCTCGTCCCGCGCGTTTCTTTAAGGAGAACCTTTAACTTGTTCAGCGATCAATTCCGCCGGGGCGAGACCGAGCGCGCGCGTTTCAGCGGCGTCAAGACCTCGCGCCTCATCTCGAACCTTTCGGACGTGGCGTGGAAGGCTTTTCAGTCCGTCAACAAGCGCCTGCCCGAAGGCGAGGCCATCCGCCCGAAGTGGGCGCCGGGGCCGCTGCTCAAGTCCTACGAACGCACCGCGCCGCCGCTCGGCTTCCCGCGCGAGACCGACAGTCTGTGCCCGCGCTGCGTCAAGGAAGTCCGCAACGCCGTCATCTCCGGCGACGTCTCGCTCGAAACCCTGATGCACACGCATCCGGGCGAAATCAAGGCGCAGATTATTGAGGAAGACGGCAAGGTCTACATGACGAAGACCTGCCCCGTCCACGGCGAGTTCAAAGACCTGATGGCGACCGACGCGCGCTTTCTTGAGCGCATCGAGTCGCTCTTCTTCGGACGCGACTTCCGCGCCGCCGAGGACGCGCACATCCACCGCCACGGGACTTCCAACATCAAGTTCGGGCGCGGGGCAGTGTTGACGGTCGACCTCACCAACCGCTGCAACATGATGTGCAACCCGTGCTTCATGGACGCCAATCAGGTCGGCTACGTGCATGAGCCGACGTTCGAGGACACGAAGGCGATTCTCGACCGCGCCATCAGCTTCAAGCCGCGACGCCAGATAATCATCCTCTTCTCGGGCGGCGAGCCGACGCTGTCGCCCCACTTCCTCGAATCGGTCGCCTACGCGCGCAAGGTCGGCTTCTACCGCATCCTCGCCGCCACCAACGGCATCCGCTACGCCGAGGACATCGAGTTCTGCAAGGCCGCGAAAGAGGCGGGTCAGCACGGCGTCTATCTTCAGTTCGACGGCGTGTCTGAAGAGAAGAACAAGCACCGAGGCGTCGGCAACCTCTTCGACGTGAAGCTGCGCGCGATTGAAAACCTCGCCTCGGTCGGCATCAAGGTGACGCTCGTCACGACCATCGTCAACACCATCAACAACGACGCCATCGGCCAGATAGTCGAGTTCGCCGCGAAGAACATCGACAAGGTTCAGACCATCGCCTTCCAGCCCGTCTCCTTCACCGGCCGCGACGAGGACGTCGAAGACGACGTGCGCTTGCAGCAGCGTTACACCTTGGCGGGCATGGCCGGCGACCTAGAGTCGCAGTTGGGCGGACGCATCCGCGCCCTGCGCGACTGGTTCCCGCTCTCGTCCTACTCGGCCTTCACGTCCGTCATGGACATGCTGCAAGGCGCGGACGCGCCGTGGGGCTGGTCTTCGTGTAACTGCCACCCGAACTGCGGCATCTTCACGCTCTTGGTGACGAATCGCAAAACGGGCGAGTTCCGTTCGCTCTTCGAGTTCTTCGACTACGAGCAGTTCATGAAGGACGTCTACGTCATCACCGACTCGGCGCGCGGGCGGAAACTCACGATGGCGCAGCTCGCGATGGCCATCATGCGCAACTTCGACGCCGAGCGAGCGCCCGAGGGCTTCCCCGTCTCGCAAATCATCAACCTCTTCAAGCCTTCGTCGGCCGACTCGAACTCAGACCGCAACGACCGCATGAAGGCGCAGGTCGCGGACGACTCGTCGGACTTGTGGCGCGTGCTGTGCGTCGAGGGGATGTGGTTCCAAGACCTCTTCAACTACGACTTCCGCCGCACCGAGATGTGCGTCATCCCTTACGGGACGCAAGAAGGCGAGATAAGTTTCTGCGCCTACAACACGGGCGTCGGCTGGCGGCAGATTATCGAGGAGATGCACAAGACGGCGAACCTCGCCGACTGGTACAAGGAGCACGGACGCCACGCCGTCTACGCGAAGGGCCGCGCCGTCCCCGGCATCGAGAAGGCGCGCTCGCTCTCGCTCCCCATCGTCCAACAGATTCTCGCCGCCGACGACGACACGCCGAAAGTCTCTCCCTACCTCGTCGAAGAGGCCGAGGAAGAGTTAACGGTTCGATAGACGTCGCGGCCGGTCGCCACGCGCTTAGGCGACCGGCCGCGACGCTACTCGTCGCTTTTGAAAACGGCGGGGCCGAGCGCCCGCGCCGCCTCCTTTTTCCAGCGCGCCCGACCGCGCGACCGTCCCGAAGAAGCTTCAAGACGGCCCCACCAACCCCCACCTAAACAGTAAGGAGCACTTAATGAAGAGACTCAAGCAGACGATTCTGCTCGCCGCGCTGGCTGCGCTCTCGATGGCCGCGAGCGCCTCCGCGCAGGAGAATAAAACGGCCGTCGCCCCCGACGCCGAGAAGAACAAGTATCAGAACGTCGAGGTCGTGCCCTTCACCGCGCAGGAAGAAGTCAACCTGACGGCGGATGAACTGAAGGTCATCACCGAGACGGTCGTCAAAGAGCTGCGCGACATCAAGAAGTTCAAGCAGGTCTTGCGCGAGGGCGAGACGGCGACCGAGGCGGGCGCGCCGACGCTCAAGGTCACCGGCACGGTCGTCAAGTTTAAGAAGGGCAGCCGCGCCAAGCGTTACTTCGTCGGCTTCGGCGCGGGCAAGACCAAGATGATCGCCAACGTCAAGTTCATCGACGGCGAGAGCGGGCAGGTGCTCTACGAATACGTGGCCGACGGCGACGTGCACATGGGCATCTTCGGCGGCGACTCGGGCGGCGCGAAGTCGGAGATGGCCGAGCAGGTCGCCAAGTACGCCAAGAAGAAATTCTTCTAAGAAGAACTCTCCCAAACGGGCCGCCGCACTGGACGCGGACGGAAGACAAAACGGGCGCGGCAAACTTACTTGCCGCGCCCGTTATTCGTCCCCTCGTTTTCCGTTCCTCGCGCGCGTTTAGTGGCGCGGCGGGTCGCCCGCTTGTTCGTCGTCGGTCTGTGTGTGTTCGGACGTGTGGAGGGTCGTCGGCGCGGCGTCCGCGCCCGCGTGGTTGGCGTGTTGGACGACGCGCAGCTCGGCGACCTGATCGCGTATGCGCGCGGCGAGTTGCTCGATGGTCTGGACGCGCCGTCGCGCCGAGTCATTCAGAGTCGCGTCGCGCAGGAGCAGTTGCGCCTGACCGATGAGGCCCGTCAGAGGGTTGTTGATCTCGTGGCGGATGCGCGCGGCGAGGTCGGCGACCTCTTCGAGCCGCGCCTCGTAAGACGCGACCATGCGCCGCAACTCCGCCTCGCCCTCGCGCGCCGTGCCCGCGCCCAAAGTCTCCTCGCTCATCATCCCTCCCGCGCCGCCGCCGCCCCGCACACGCCGCCGCCCTTACACGACGACGGCCGCCCCTCACGCAAGTCTCCGTATATTGCGACGACGCGCCGTCGCGGGGCAAGAGCCGCGCGGTTGACAACCCCCCGCCCACTTACGTAAATTTTCTGACACGCACTTCATTGGGAGGTCGTCTAACGGTAAGACTGCGGACTCTGGATCCGCCTATCGGGGTTCGAATCCCTGCCTCCCAGTTCACCCACTTAATTAAGTTAAGGGCGACCTTCGGGCCGCCCTTTCTTACTTCGTGTGCTTGGAGTGTGCCCGCCGTCGAGTGGATAAACTCGCGCGTCCCTAATGCTTCGCGCTCGCGAACGCGCCGGGGCTATGTCCTGTCCAGCGTTTGAAGGCGCGCGAGAAGGCGGCCGGGTCGGAGAAGCCGACGAGGTATGCGGTCTCGTTCACCGAAACCTTCCGGCCGCGCAGGTAGTCGAGCGCCATCGTGCGGCGCAGTTCGTCGAGCACCTTCTCGAAGGTCACGCCCTCCGCTTTCAACTTGCGAAACAGAGTCTGTCGGCTGACCCCGAGCTTGCGCGCAATGGTCAACATGTCCGCGTCGCCCGTGTGCATGATGGGCATCAACAAACTCTCGACGCGGCCCCGCGTGGTCTTCGACCGCTCAAGGCGTTCGAGCAGCTCCTCCGCGTGCGCGCTCAGGATGCCGAACACGTAACGCGAGGCGTGCGGGTTTCGGTGGGTCAGCCAAGCGTCGTCGGTGAGCAGCGCGTTCCGGTCGCTCTCGAACACGACGGGCACGCGGAACACGCGCTCGTACTCGGCGCGGTACTCCGGCGGCGCGTGTGTAAAGTGGACGGCTTTGATGAACTGTGATTCGGGGAACCAGCGGCGCGACGTGCAGACCATCCGCGCGAAGGACGTCTCGGCGAACTCAGGAAAGTCGTCCGCGTTTTGGAGCGTGTCAACCACCCAGAGCTGCCCCGCGCTGCGCTTGAGGACGAAGCGGTCGCGTCCCTTGCCGTCGTCAACGACCAGCCGCGCGTAACGGTTGAACTGCGCGAAGCCGTCCGCCATCGTTTCGGACGCGCGGCCAATTAAGCCGACGACCGAAACTTCCGCGAAATCGACGGCCTCGCCGTAGTGCAAGGCGAGCGCGGGGTCTCGGCACAACTCCTTGCCCGCCCGCATGAGCGCGACGTACTTCGCGAAGGGGATGCGTCTGTCTTGGTCTTGCAACTCCGCCGGGTCGAGCCCGGAGCGCGCGGCCAAGACCTCGCGGCTGGCCCCCTTCGCCACCGCCAGCTCCATCAACGCGCGCGCGTTACCGGCCGCGATGGTCGGCTCAGTCATCCCTTCGTCGTTCCCTGTCACCTGCGGTCATGCTTTTGGTACGTGGCATCATGTACAGTGCCGCCGCCGTGCGTATGCTACACCAGCGGAATACGCGCGAAGTGGTCGGCCGGTTTCGGCGCGACCCGGCGGCGGTCTGCTATCACAATCGAGCGTCGAGTTAAACTTCATGTGAACCCGCTCCCTTTACCGGAGGACTCTAATGTTGAAACGACTTCTTCCCTCGCACATCGACAACACGTATCAAGGTCACAAGGCCGCGCTCTGGCTCTTCGCGCTACTCGTCTTGATGAAGAGCGTCATCAGCCTCAACTCCATCTTCGACGGCTACGACGTTGCCACCAGCGCCGACGGTATCCCGCTCGACACGTTCACGCCGGCCGGCGCGCAAGCCGTGGTCTCCGCGTTCGCGGCGTGGGGACTGGCGCAGCTCGTCATCTGCCTGCTGTGTCTTTTGGTCTTAGTTCGGTATCGCTCCGTGCTGCCCTTCATGTTCGCGCTACTCCTGCTCGAACACCTGTGCCGGAGGCTTCTTTTCTGGTTCATGCCCATCGTCAGGACTGGTGCGCCGCCCGGCTTCTACGTGAATCTCATACTCACCGCTCTGATGGTCGTCGGCGTCGCGCTGTCGCTGTGGAGACGCGGCGGCGGCCGGGCGCGGGCTGTTGAGAAGGGCGACTCGTCGCCGACGTAACTCGCTTCGGGAAGTCCAAAATGATGGACTCAAATCCAGTGTGACGAAACATCTCGCGAAACTCATCCGTATCAGTGGAGGGCGGCGCTACCCGGAAGCAATTCCAACAGTCAGCTAAGGAGTAGACAATGAAGTCACGATTGCTCACTACGATGGCATCGCTCTGCCTGTGCGTCTCGGCCCTGTCGGTTACAGCGCCCGCCAGCATGACCGCTTCGGCCGCCGACTGGCCCCAGTGGCGAGGCCCGGAGCGCGACGGGATATCGAAAGACAGCGGCCTTCTCAAACAATGGCCGGCGGGCGGGCCGAAGCTGCTCTGGCAGGTCAACGACATCGGCGACGGCTATTCGACGCCGGTGGTCGTCGGCTCGCGCATCTACGTGATGAGCAATCGCGGCATGGAGAACGAGTTCGTTCAGGCGCTCTCGACTCAGGACGGAAAACCCATCTGGACGACGCGCGTCGGCAACGTCGGCAACCCGAATCAGAATCCTCCTTATGCGAAGGCTCGTTCCACTCCGACCGTCGACGGAGACTTCGTCTACGCGCTCGGCTCGGACGGCGACCTCGTCTGCCTCGAAGCCAAGAGCGGCAAGATTCGTTGGCAGAAGAACATCCGTCAAGAGTTCGGCGGCCAGCCGGGCGAGTGGGCCTACGCGGAGTCGCCGCTGGTTGATGGTGACGTCGTCGTCGTCACCCCCGGCGGCGCGCAGGCCACGCTGGCGGCGGTTAACAAAAAGACGGGCGCGACGATTTGGAAATCGGCCGTGCCGGGCGGCGACGCGGCCGGGTATGCGTCGGCGGTTGTCGCGCAAGGCGGCGGGCGCAAACAGTACGTGCAGTTGTTGCCTAAAGGTATCGTCGGCGTCGACGCGAAGACGGGCCAGTTCCTCTGGCGTTACGCGGAGGCGGCCAAAGGCCCTGCGCAGTACATCACGCCGATTGCGCACGGCGGTTACGTCTACGGCGGCGCGCTCGGCGTCGGCGGCGGACTCGTCCGCTTAAAGCCGGAGGGCGGCGGAGTCGCGGCCGAGCAAGTCTACTTCGTGCGCGGACTCCCGAACGGCATCGGCGGGGCGGTGCTCGTCGGCGAACACCTCTACGGCACGGAGGCGGGACAGAAGCTGGTCGCGGCCGAGTTCATGACGGGGAAGGTGAAGTGGCAGGCCGACACCATCGGGTGGTCGTCGATAGCCTACGCCGACGGGCATCTATACCTGCACGGCATCGACGGAAGTTTAGCCTTGGTCGAAGCGACGCCCGAAGGGTATCGAGAGAAGGGACGATTCAAGCCGACGAATCTGCCGACGAGGAAAAAGGTCGGGCCGTTTCCGGAGGCCGCGTTCACGTACCCCGTCATCGCCAACGGGAGGCTCTACATACGCGACCTCGGGACGCTTTGGGCCTACGACATCAAGGCCGGGCGCTAGGCGCTGACGCCGTTAGGAATTGAAACCCGACGTCGGGTCTTTCCGCACGTCGCCGCGTCTCCCGGTTCTAAAAGGTCGCGGCATGAAGGGCAGCCGAAGGGCTGCCCTTTTTGCTTGTTCGACGGCGGGCGCGTGTGCATCGTCGTACTCGACGCGGGCGGGGCGTTAAGACTCTCGGCCGGGTGGGTGTTAAGATGCCGCCCGCGAAACGTCATGCTCGATATCGCAGAAATCGCCGCGCGCTATGACACGGACAAGGCCGTCCACACGCACTACCTGCGCAACTACGAGGAGTACTTCGGCCCCTTGCGCGGGGAGGCGGTGCGTCTCTTTGAGCTGGGCATCAAGGAGGGCGGGTCGCTCCTTCTGTGGCGCGACTACTTCGAGCGCGGCCTCGTCGTCGGCCTCGACATCGAACCCGCGCGGCTCGAAGACGCGACCGGCCGCATACGCACCTATCAGGGCATGCAGCAGGACACGAAGCTACTCGACCGCATCGCGCGCGAGTGCGCGCCCGAGGGCTTCGACATCATCATCGACGACTGCTCGCACATCGGCGCGCTCACGCGCCTGAGCTTCTGGCACCTCTTCGACCGTCACTTGAAACCCGGCGGCGTCTACGTCATCGAGGACTGGGGCACGGGCTACTGGGACTCTTGGCTCGACGGCGTCGGCTATCGTCGCGACGCGCAACTCTTCCACCCCAAGCTCTACCGTCTGACGCGCGCCTTCGCGCGACTCCAACAGAGCGCGGCGCTTCGGCGCGTGCCGCTCGCGGGCCGACTCCTCGCGCGGGCCAAGCGTGCGGTCGTCGGCCGCCAGTATCGCAGCCACGACTTCGGCATGGTCGGGTTCGTCAAAGAGCTCGTTGACGAGCTCGGCGCGCGCGACATCACGCACCCCCTGCACGGCGCGCCGCCGCAGCGTTCGTCGAAGTTCCGCGAGCTTCGCGTCTCGCCGAGCCACCTGTTCGTCGTCAAAGCCTAAGCCGAGTGCGCGGCGGGCTCGGTGCGCTCAAGCTCCCTGCGCATCCCCAGACGCGCGAAGATTTCCCGCGCCTCGGTGAGCATCTCGCGCCCGCGCTCGGCGTCGCCGCGCCGAAGCTCCGAGCGCGCCCAGTCGCGCAAGGTGCGCGCGCGCTCGGCCTCCGCGCCCATCAACGTGAAGACGCGCAGGCTCTCGGCGAAACACTCGCGCGCCGTGTAGTCGCGGCCCTCGACCGTCACCGACGCGCGCCCCAGTCCCGACGCGACGAGGCCGAGCGCGCGCCACGCGCTCGCGATGTAGTCCTGATTCTCGGCCCTCTGTCCCAAGCTCAATGCGACGAGCGCAGTCTCGCGCGCCTCTTCCACCTTCCCCTGCCCGCGAAAACTCTCTGCCAAGTAACAGTAGATCATCGAGAGCGCGAAGTGCGCGCCCTCGCCCGCCAGCGTCACGGCCTCGCGCAGATTCGACTCGGCCGCCGCGTACTCTTCGAGTCCTATCTGCGCGCCCGCGAGGTTTCCCAAGCCGGGCAGCTCGCACGTCCGCTCACCCACCTCGCGAAAGATTGAAAGCGCCTCGGTGTAACGCTCGACCGCGCGCTCGTAGTCGCCCTGCAGGTGCGAGATGACGCCGAGGTTGTTGAGCATGAAGCCGATGTTGCGGCGGTCGCCCGACTGGCGCAGTAAATCCAACGACTGCGCGAAGCATTCCTCGGCCTCCTTGAAACGCCCCTGCGTCTCGTGCGCCACGCCGAGCAGGCGCAGACCGTTGGCGCGCGCGTGCCGACGGCCTTCGGCCATCGTGTCGCTTAGGTCGAGCAGACGACGACCCAAACCCTCGACGCTCGCGGCGTCGCCGAGACGGTGCGAGGCCAGCCCGTGACGGTTGAGCGCGACGGCCTCCTCGGCCTTCGCCGCCGCGTCGTCTCCGCCCGCGCGCGCAAGTCCTTCGGCCCGCCGCGCGCTCTCAAGGGCCGCGCGGTTGTCGCCCCGATACTCCTGCACGGCCGTCAGCCCGTTCCACGCGCGCGCCTGCGCGACCACATCGCCCGCCGCCTCGGCACGCTCCAACATCCGCGCGAACGCCTCGACCGCCTCGCCGTAGCGCGCCTGCATCGTCAAGACTTCGCCGAGTCCGCCGCACCACTTAATCGCCGCCGCCTCGCTCGCGCGGCCGTCGCCTTTAGCCTCCGCGTCGCTCAGGAATTCGAGCGCCTTGCGGTAGAAGCCGATGGCTGCCTCGGGCGCGTAAGAGGCGCGCGCCTGCGCGCCCGCGCGCCCGTACCACTCCATCGCGCGCGCCGCGTCGCGCGCGCGCTCGTAGTGCTCGGCGATGACGGCGGCGTACTCCTCTACGCGCCCGCCGCTACGCGCGATGAGCCACCGCGCAGTCTCGCCGTGCAACCGCCGACGCTCGCGCTTCAAAACGTTCTCGTAAGCGACGCCGCGCAAAATCGCGTGCTTGAAGATGTACTCGCGCGTCCCCGTAAAGGCCGACGACTCGCGCCGGTAGACGAGCTCCCTCCTTCGCAAGACTTCGAGCGCCTCGGCCGTGTCGCCCTCCTCGTCGCCCTGACCGCGCTCGGACGAAGCGCGCGAGAACTGTTCGAGCGCGTCCTCCCAGAACTCGCGCCCGATGACCGACGCGCGTTGAAGAACGACGCGCTCCCAAGGCGTCAGCACGTCGAGACGCGCTTGCAGCACGCCCGTCAAAGTCTGAGGCACGCGGACTTCGACCAGACGGCTCGCGTCCACGCGCCAGCGGTCGGCCGAAGGCAAAATCACGCGCTGGTCGATGAGCATCTTAATCAACTCCTCGACGTAAAAAGGATTCCCCTCGGCGGCGCTCACGACCAACTCGCGCAAGGCGTGCGGAATCGACTGCGCGTTACGCAAAATCTCCTCGACAAGCTGCCTGCTCTCGCGCCGCGTGAGCGGCTGCAAAGTGAGCCGCGCGTGATTCGCCAACCCTTCGCCCCACGCTGGACGACGCTCCAAAAGGTCTGTCCGCGCGAATCCCAAGATGAGCAGCGGCGCGTCGGCGCAGTCGCGCGCGAGCTGCGCGACGAAGTCGAGCGAGCCGTCGTCGGCCCAATGCAAGTCGTCGAGATAGACGACGGCCGGCGCGGCGCGCGCGACCTCGCGGAAGAACTGCGCGGCGTAGTGGAAGGCGCGGCCGCGCACCTGCTTGACGTCGTCGAGGATGCCCGCGAGATAAGGGCTCGCCGAGAAGTCGAGGCCGATGAGGTGGCCGACGAAGTGCGCGCGCGTCAGAGACTCTTCCGACGCGCCGAACAGCTCCGCCATGCCGCGCTCCATCTTCGCGCGCGCGACGTCCGCCGCGTCGCTCTCCTGCACGCCGAAGCGCGACGAGAAGAGGTCGCGCACGAGCGAATATGGCAGCCCGCGCGTCCACTGGCTCGCGCGCCCCTGAAAGATGGAGACGCGGTGCGGCAGGAGCTCGACCTCGTTGCTGAACTCGTAAAGCAGACGCGACTTGCCGAGTCCGGCGTCGCCGATGACGGTCACGGCCTGAAGCTCCCGGTCTTCGACGACCGTCTCCAGCGCGTCTCTCATCCGCGCGAGCTCGGCCTCGCGTCCGACCATGCGCGTCTCGACGCCCTCGACGCCGCGCGTGCGTACGCGGAAGGCGCGCGGCTTGGCGCGCTCGACCGAGTAGGTGCGCACAGGCTCGGCCCGCCCCTTCGCGCCCGGAAGCTCCATCTCGCGCACGTCGAAGATGCCGCGCACGTGTCGGTAGGTGTCGTGCGAGATGAGAATCGCGCCGACGGGCGCGGCCTGTTCCAGACGGTGCGCGACGTTGACGGCCGCGCCCGTCGCCGTCAACTCGCCGCGCGCCCCGTCCGCGCTCAGAAGCACCGCGCCCGTGTTGATGCCGACTCGCATTAAAGGCGCGGCGTCACGTTCAGGCACGGCCCTCTGCCCTTCGCCGTGCTCTTCTTCGCCCAAGTGCTCGCGTATGAACTCGGCGACCTCGCGCTGCATCCGTAGCGCGGCGCGCACCGCGTGCTCGGGGTCGTCCTCGCTCGCGCGCAGCGCGCCCCACAACGCCATCACCTCGTTGCCCATGTGGCGGTCGACCGTCCCGCCGAAGTCCATCACGGCCGCGTCCACGCGATTCCAAAGCCCGCGCATCACTTCGCTAACCTCCTCGGCGTCGAGCGTCTCGGTGAGCGCCGAAAGGCCGTAGAAATCCGCGAATAGCACCGTGACCTGTTTGAGCTGTTCGCCCGAAAGTCGCGACGGCGCGCGCGCCTCGCGCGACGATGCGTCCGACTCGCGCATCCGACTCGGCGCGAACGCCGAAGCCCCCATCCTCTCGCCGCTCGCGTCGCCTTCGCGTCCGCGCGCGCGCCGCAGCTCCGTCTCGAACTCGACGCGCTGCTTGAGCCGTCGCAGGTCAATCCCCAAGTCCTTGACCGTTTGATAACGCTCCTCGCGGTCTTTGGCGAGCGCCTTCATCACGATGCGCTCAAGCTCGGCGGGCACGTCGGCCGAAGCTTGCGCGAGCGGCACGGGGTCGCGTTGGAGGACGGCGGCCATCACGTCGCTTGCGGTCGGCCCGTCGAACGGCGCGCGTCCCGCCGTCATCTCGTAGAGGACGACGCCGAGCGACCAGATGTCGGTGCGCTCGTCCACTTCGAGTCCGCGCGTCTGCTCCGGCGACATGTAGCCGCACGTGCCCATCACCATGCCGGGCCGCGTGTTGACGAGCGCGCGCGCGAGCGAATCGCTGTCGGACGTGACTCCGCCGTCGCCGCCGTCGCCCTTGGGCTTCGCGAGTCCGAAGTCCAAAACCTTGACGTAGCCGTCGGGCCTGACCATCAGGTTCTCAGGCTTCACGTCGCGGTGGACGACGCGCGCCGCGTGCGCGGCGGCGAGCGCGGCCGCCGTCTGGATGCCGAGGTCGAGCACCTCGGACGCGGGGCGCGGGCCTTGTTGCAGACGCTCGCGCAAAGTCTCGCCCTCGACGAACTCCGTGGCGATAAAACGCAAGGGGCCGTCCGCGCCAATCTCGTAGATGGTCAGGATGTTCGGGTGGTTTAAGGCGGAGGCGGCGCGCGCCTCCTGCTCGAAGCGTTGGACGCGCTCGGCGTCGGTGGTGAACGAGGCGGGCAGGAGCTTGAGCGCGACCTTGCGTCCGAGCAAAGTGTCCTGCGCGAGATAGACCTTGCCCATCCCGCCCTCGCCGAGCGTCGAGACGATGCGGTAAGAGCCGACCGTCTGCCCCGCTTCGAGCGACGACCCGCCGTCGTCGGCCAGCATCATCCGTGCGGCCATCTGCGCGGCCGGGGCGGACAAGAACTCTGCGTCCGACTCGTGCGCGGCGATGAGCGACTCGACCTCGGCGCGCAACTCCGAGTCGTCGCCGCACGCCTCGTCCAACAGCGCCCGCCGCGCCTCGCCGTCGCCGCGCTCAAGCGCCGCGTTGAAGACCTCTTTGATTCGCTGCCAACGCTCAGGAGTCATGGGGCAGTTGCCAGTTTCCAGTTTACGGTTTTCAATTTTCGAGTCCGGCCGTAGTCGAGCGTTCATCTCGAAACCGCTCACGTGTCCGAAGCCGGAAACCAAAAAACTGAAAACTGAAAACTGAAAACTGTTACGCAGTCATTTCGCGGCGGAGCCATGCGCGGGCCATCTTCCAGTCGCGCTCGACCGTCGTGTGGCTGACGCCGAGCACCTCGGTCGTCTCCTCGATGGTCAGCCCGCCGAAGAACTTCAGCTCGACGACGCGCGCCTGTTGCGGGTCTATCGCGGAGAGGCGTTCGAGCGCCTCGTGGATGG
>DASUNL010000305.1:0-2595 GCA_036277175.1 Pyrinomonadaceae bacterium
TCACGGATGCGGACTTCGACGAATTCGCCGCGATGCGCGCCGACGCGGAGGTGATGCGCTTTATCGGGAAGACTGGGCCGCAGACGCGCGAGCAGAGCGAGGCTTGGTTGGAGAAGAACCGCCGGCGCTGGGAGGACGAGGGCTTCGGCATGTGGGCCGTCTGCGAAAAGTCGGACGGTCGCCTCGTCGGCTGGTGCGGCCTGTCGCGCCTCGAAAACACGCGGGAGGTCGAGGTGGGCTACGGCCTCGCGCGCGCCGCTTGGGGGCGTGGCTTAACGACCGAGGCGGCGCGCGCCGCGCTGCGCTACGGCTTCGCGGAAAAGAATGTCGAGCGCGTCGTCGCCGTCGCCATGCCCGACAATGTCGGCTCGCGCCGAGTCATGGAGAAGGTCGGCCTCGCTTACGTCCGCGACGCCTTCTTCTACGGCACTGACGTCGTCTACTACGCCATCGACAGTCACGACTTCCTCATCGACGACTCCCCTTACTCACTCAAAAACGAGTGACGAGTGACGCGCGACGAGTGACGAGCTAAACCGTGAACAGCGCCGGGTGACGAGTGACAAGTCACGCCCCGATGGGGAATAATTGAGCTTCCGGCGAGCGGCTTCGGGTTCCGCTATTAAACTCGTCACTTGTCACTCGTCACTCGCCACTGTCTTTTATGCTTCAGTGTCCCACATGCGGGCGGCGCTTCGCCTCGGGCGTGAGCGAGTGCCCCGAGGACGGCACGCCCTTGCGGGCCGACGCGACCGTCGGCGGCGAGCGCCCGCGCGACCCGCTCGCCGGACTCGTCCTCGACGACAAGTACCGGCTCGACGAGCGTCTCGGCGAGGGCGGGATGGGCGCGGTCTACCGCGCGACGCATCTGCTCATCGAGCGTCCCGTCGCCGTCAAGGTCTTGAGCGCGCGTCTGGTGACGGACGAGGCGGCGAAAGAACGCTTCCGCCGGGAGGCGCGCGCCGCAGGCCGTCTTCAGCACACGAACGCCGTCGCCGTCACCGACTTCGGCGAGACGAAGGACGGGCTGGTCTACATCGTGATGGAGCTTTTGGAGGGGACGCCCCTTCGCTCCGTGCTCGCGCGCGAAGCGCCGCTCGACCCGGCGCGCGCCGTCTCCCTCATGCTTCAAATCGCGGCCGCCGTCTCGGCCGCGCACGAGGCGGGCATCATCCACCGCGACCTCAAGCCCGGAAACATCTTCATCGTCCAACGCCCGCACGCCCCGCACATCGTCAAAGTCCTCGACTTCGGCATCGCCAAACTCGCCGAGGAGGTGACGGGCGGCGGCGACCCCGTCAACACCCTGACGGGGACAGGCGTGATGATCGGCACGCCGCGCTACATGTCGCCCGAACAATGCGACGGCGCGACGCTGACACCCGCCTCGGACGTCTACTCCTTGGGCGTCATCCTCTACGAGATGCTGACCGGGCAGACGCCTTTCACGGGCGCGACGCCTCTGGCGCTCGCGCTCAAACATTCGTCGGAGCAGCCGCGACGCCCGTCGGAGCTTGTCACGACCATGCCGCCGCCGCTCGAAGCTCTGGTCTTGCGCGCGCTTGAGAAGAGCGCGGACGCGCGGCCGTCGGACGCGGGCGAGTTTCGACGCGAGCTGTACGCCGTCGCCGAGAGTCTCGGCTACGAGCACGCGGCGGGCTTTAGCGCGCCGACGCTCGAAACCTTGCGCGACGCGGGCACGCAGACTCCTTCGGGCCGACTCGTCATCGACCTCGAACGACTCCGCCAGAGCCGCGCCACCGCGCCGATGACCGCCGAGGGCGTGCCCGCGCAGCCGACCGAAGAAGAAGAGGCCGTCCCCACCGGCGGCGCGCGCGAACGTTCGACCCCCCACGCAGGCTCGGCGAAGCAAGCAGGCTCGACGTCACACGCAGGCTCGACGCCGCACAAAGGCGCAACCGCCGACGCCGCGCCTTTCTCCGAACAGTCAATCGCGGAGGCCGCGCCCGTCACGCCATCGGCCGACGCCGCGCGCGCGCGTGACGGCGACTCAGCCATCCCCTCATCATCTTCGGCCGAGGCACGGCGCAACGTGCGCGTCCAAATCCCTCTCAGACGCGACGGGCAGAGTCTCTTCGAGTGGGTCAAACAGCCGGCCGTCATCCTCGGCATCGCCATCGTCGCGCTCGCCTTCATCCTCGGCGCGGTCATCGCCCGCCGCATGCTCGCCGGGCGCGCGGGCGAGACGCGCACCGCCGACGCGGCCGAAGAGTCGGTCGGTCGCACGCTCACGCCCGCCGACGTCGCGCCGCGCGCCGCGCGCGCCGCCGACCGCGAGCCGCGTTCGGCCGCAGAGTTCTACGAGCGCGGCGCTTACTACTTCTCTTCGCGCAACTACGAGGGCGCGGCGCGCGACTACCGCCGCGCGCTTGAGCTTCAGCCCGACTTTCCGGAAGCGCACAACCGTCTGGGTCGCGTGCTGATGATGCAGAGCAGGTTCTCCGACGCGGCAAGCGAGTTCCGCCGCGCCGTCGAGCAGAAGGGCGGGAGCTACGCGGCCGCGCAGTACAACTTGGGCTTCGCCCTCCAAACGATGCGCGACTTGGACGACGCCGTCCGCGCCTACGAGGGCGC
>DASUNL010000306.1:0-10706 GCA_036277175.1 Pyrinomonadaceae bacterium
GCCGCTCGAACAGATGCAATGCGCGGGCACGGAGGCGCGCAGCGACCTCTACTCGGCGGCCGCGACGCTCTATCACTTGATGACGGGCGCGCTCCCCGTAGATGCGCTGACGCGCGCGGGCGCGACCATCAAGACGCAGCCCGACCCACTCAAGCCCGCGCACCTCGCGCACGCGCAAGTCCCGGCCGCCGTCGGCAAAGTCATTCAGCGCGCGATGTCGCAGAACTCCGCGCTACGTCACGCCACGGCCGCCGAGCTGCGCGCCGCGCTCCGACAGGCCGCAGGGCTAGCGCAAGCCACGCCCGCGCGCACGCCCGCCGCAGTCCTCTTCGCCGAACGCCCCACGCCCGCGCGCGACGCCACGGAGCGTTCATCATTCGACCACGCCGCACCCAACGCCAACGCACTCAACGCGAGCGCGCTCAACGTGAACGCACTCAACGCCGACGCTTCGCACTACTCACTCGACGCGGCCGCCTCGCACTACTCGCTCGACGCCGACGCGGCCCTCTCCTCCTTCGACCTCGAAGCGCGGCCGGGCGCGTCCGCGCCCAATGCGTCGCAACCTTCATCAGGCGCGGCGTCGCGATTCTCCGAACGGGGGTCGCAATTCTCCGGCGGCGGGTCGCAAGCTTCATCCGGCGCGGCGTCGCAGTCTTCTTTCGACCCGACCGTGCTCGAACCGTCGGAGCAGGCGCACGCCTCTCTGCGCGACGTGCATGAGAGTCGCGCTGGCTCGCGTCCCGGCCGCCGCAGGAATTCCGAGACGCGGGTCGCGTCGCGTCGCGCGCACGCGCAGGAAGATGCGCCGCGCATGCCGGCGGCGAAGATGATTGGCGTCGGCGTCGTCGCGCTCCTGCTCGCGTGCGCGGCTGCGGGCTTCGTCCTCGTCCGCCGCTCGGGCGCGTCCGCGAACGCTTCGGAGACGCAAGCCGTCGCACCGTCTGACGCGACGACGGGCGCGACGGGCGACACGGGCGTCGAGTCGCAACGCACCAATTCTCCCGCACAGAGTTCGAGCGCGCCCGCCGCCGCGCAGGACGCGCCCACGGACTTCGGACGCGAAGCGCGGACGGGCGTTGACACGAGCGCGCCCAACACGCAAAGCGCGTCCGGCGTCGCCGAGGCTTCGGGCGACTACACGAACGGCGGTTCGAGCGCCGCGCAGACGGGAGCGTCGAACACGGTTTCTCCCGCCGACTCGACGAGTGGAGATAAGTCGGGCCTCGTCATTCGCAGCGCGGCCGACCCCGGCGCGCGCGCCGCCGCGATTGAGGCCGAGGTGGACGCGCGACAGAAGCAAGAGGCTCAGAGCCGCGCCGCGCAACAAGCCGCGCCCCCCGCCGGAGACGGCCGCCGCCCACCGCCCCCCGACGGACACCGCCCACCGCCGCCCGGCGGCCACCCGCCGCCGCGCTTCCCGCCGCCGCGTCCCTAAAGGGTAAGGCAAAAGTAAAAAGGTAAAAGGCAAAAGGACGAAGGCCGTCAATCGTTAATCGTCAATCGTGAATTGAAGAAGGTAGTCTCTCTCTCTTCACGATTGACGATTTACTATTTACGGCTCTCCCTTTTGCCTTTTACCTTTTTACTTTTACCTTCTTACACGTTGGACAGTTCGGGTCGGAATCGGGGATAATGCCAGCTTTCTAGCGAGGCCCAACTGCTTGCTGTGGGATAGGGGGCTTTCCTCCCGTGCGTCTTGCCGTCCGTCCCACGGGCAAGGGGTCGGCCCGCCGAAAGTCCCCTTTGAAGGCAGAGAAGTTTTACCCTCCGTATTCAACGAACAGAAAGGAATCTCTCAGTCGTGGAGAACATGTTGTTGCCGTTTGCCGGTCTCATCCTTTTAACGCTCCTGTTGGCCGCCCGCGCGCCGAAGGCGACTTTCGAAGGCGCGCTCTCGCGCCGCGCCTCACGCCTCGGCTCTTACGCGCTCATCGCCGCGTGCGGCGTCAGCCTCTTTTTACTCAACGGCGCGCAGGCCTTCGCGCAGCGACGCGACGCCGCGCCCGCGCGCGAGGCGGCGAGCGCACCGCGTCCGGGCGGCGAGGCCAACCTCCTTCTGCCCGACCTCTCGCGCGAGACGTTCCTCGGCATCGACGGCCACACGCTGCTCCTGCTCGGCATCATCGTCTGCGCCTTGGGGCTGCTCTTCGGGCTGATGATTTACAAGCAGCTCAAGAACCTGCCCGTCCACCGCTCGATGCGCGAGATATCCGAGCTGATTTACGAGACCTGCAAGACCTACCTCGTCACGCAGGGCAAGTTCATCATGATTCTCTGGCTCTTCATCGGGGCCATCGCCGCCATCTACTTCGGCTTCCTCGCCGAGACCGTCGACGCGGCGACCGGCGCGATTGAGCACGGCTTCCCGCCCGTCAAGGTGGCCGTCATCCTGCTCTTCAGCCTCGTCGGCATCGCGGGCAGTTACGGCGTCGCGTGGTTCGGCATCCGCGTCAACACGTTCGCCAACTCGCGCACCGCGTTCGCCTCTCTCGAAGGGCGGCCCTATCCGATTTACGCGATACCGCTCAAGGCGGGCATGTCCATCGGCATGATGCTCATCTCGGTCGAGCTTTTAATCATGCTCTGCATCCTGCTCTTCGTCCCGCGCGACTACGCCGGGCCGTGCTTCATCGGCTTCGCCATCGGCGAAAGCTTGGGCGCGGCGGCGCTCCGCATTGCGGGCGGCATCTTCACGAAGATTGCCGACATCGGGTCTGACCTGATGAAGATCGTCTTCAAGATTAAAGAGGACGACGCGCGCAACCCCGGCGTCATCGCCGACTGCACGGGCGACAACGCGGGCGACTCGGTCGGCCCGTCGGCCGACGGCTTCGAGACCTACGGCGTGACGGGCGTCGCGCTCATCACCTTCATCCTCTTGGCCGTTCCGGCCGAGGCCGTGCAGGTGCAGTTGCTCGTCTGGATTTTCGTCATGCGCGTGATGATGATCGTCGCGTCGGCGCTCTCCTACTTCGTCAACGAGGCGATGACGAAAGCTCGCTACGAGCGCGCGCAGACGATGAACTTCGAGAAGCCTCTGACGAACCTCGTCTGGATAACCTCAATCGTCTCGGTGGTGCTGACCTACATCGTCTCCTACCTCATCATCCCCGACCTTGGCGGCGACACGTCGCTCTGGTGGAAGCTCTCGACCATCATCACCTGCGGCACGCTCGCGGGCGCGGTCATCCCGGAACTCGTCAAGGTCTTCACCTCGACCGAGTCGCGCCACGTCGCGGAGGTCGTCACAAGCTCGCGCGAGGGCGGCGCGTCCTTGAACATCCTTTCGGGGCTGGTGGCCGGCAACTTCTCGGCTTACTGGATCGGCCTCGCCATCACGGCCCTGATGGGCATCGCCTACATCTTCAGCAACTACGGACTCGGCGCGCTGATGACCGCCCCGGCCGTCTTCGCCTTCGGCCTCGTCGCCTTCGGCTTCCTCGGCATGGGCCCCGTCACGATTGCCGTCGACTCCTACGGGCCGGTGACCGACAACGCGCAGTCCGTCTACGAGCTGTCGCTCATCGAGCAAGTGCCCGGCGTCGAGGAGGAGGTCGCGCGCGAGTACAAGATGAACGTCAACTTCGAGCGCGCCAAGCACCTCTTGGAAGAGAACGACGGCGCGGGCAACACGTTTAAGGCGACGGCGAAGCCCGTCCTCATCGGCACGGCCGTCGTCGGCGCGACGACGATGATTTTCTCGATCATCCAAGTCCTGCGCGGCAACGCCGTCGCCGCGGCCTCGGCGGCCGGGCTGTCGGCCGTGGAGGGCGAGGCCAGCTTCTACGAGAGCCTGTCGCTTCTGAACCCTCTTTTCTTGCTCGGGCTGATTACGGGCGGCGCGATTATCTACTGGTTCACGGGCGCTTCGACGCAGGCCGTCACCACCGGCGCATACCGCGCCGTCGAGTTCATCAAGGCCAACATACGCCTCGACGACTCGGTGACGAAGGCCAGCGTCGCGGACTCGAAGAAGGTCGTCGAAATCTGCACGCAGTACGCGCAGAAGGGGATGTTCAACATCTTCCTGACGGTCTTCTTCGCCTCGCTCGCGTTCGCCTTCGTCGACCCCTTCTTCTTCATCGGCTACCTCATCTCGATTGCGCTCTTCGGCCTCTACCAAGCCATCTTCATGGCGAACGCGGGCGGCGCGTGGGACAACGCGAAGAAGATCGTCGAGGTCGAGTTGAAGCAGAAGGGGACGCCGCTCCACGACGCATGCGTCGTCGGCGACACCGTGGGCGACCCGTTCAAGGACACCTCTTCGGTGGCGATGAACCCGGTGATTAAGTTCACGACGCTCTTCGGCCTCTTGGCCGTCGAGCTGGCCCTGAGCGTTGCGCGCAGCCGTGGCGACGCGACCTTAAACCACGTCCTCGCCGCCGTCTTCTTCGCCGTCTCGCTCTACTTCGTCTGGCGCTCGTTCTACGGGATGCGCATCGGGACGGAGGTGCAGGCCGCGCACCCCGGCCAGATTCCGGCGGGCGACCTCGCGGCGAGCACGATGGGGACGGACACGGAGGCGACGCGCGGCGTTCCCGTCGACCGCGCGCGCTGAAGAGAGCGTTCAGCAGTCAGCATTCAGCGTTCAGCCGGACGCGGGCGGGCGCATGGTGTTGCCAAGGCGGATGCTCAGTGTTACTGAAGCGGAGTACTAACGCCTCGGCGGCCGCCGTAAGCTGAATGCTGATAGCTGAACGCTGACCGCTTCATTCGGAGGAACCTGTGAACACTTACGCGAAAGCTGAAACGCTGGCCGGCGCGGTCGTCGCGCCGCTCGATTGGTTAAAGTCGGCGGCGCTGGTCGTCGGCTTCAGTCTGTTCGTCGCGCTCTCGGCGCAGGTCGTCATCCCCCTGCCTTGGACGCCCATCCCCGTCACGGGTCAGACCTTCGCGGTGCTTCTGACGGGCGCGCTCTTGGGCTCGCGTCTCGGCGCGCTGGCGCTCGTCGCCTACCTCGTCGAGGGCGCGCTCGGGCTTCCCTTCTTTCGCGGCGGACAGGGCGGCGCGCACTACCTGCTCTTTAGCCCGACGGCCGGTTATCTCTTCTCCTACCCGCTCGCCGCCTACCTGACGGGCCGTCTGGCCGAGCGCGGCTGGGACAGGCGATATCTTTCGGCGGCCGCCGCGATGGCGCTCGGCTCTCTCGTCGTCTTGCTCGGCGGTTGGAGTTGGCTGGCGGCCGTGACGGGGTCGGGCGCGGAGGCGTTTCGGCTCGGCGTCCTGCCGTTTCTCCCCGGCGACGTGATAAAGATTGCGCTCGCGGCGGCCGTCCTCCCGACCGGCTGGGCCTTGCTCAGACGGACGAAGTAGGGTCGCGCTCCGATTCAGTAGCTAACGGCCGCCGCGCGCCTTCCGTGTACTTTTGACGAGGGCGCGCGGCGGCCCTTAAAATCTCCCCGCCAAGGTCGGGCGCGCGCCGCGCGCCTCTCACCCCGCAAGTCATGCGCGCTCTTCGGACGCGCGCCGCCTCGTAAAGTTCTCCCGGAGACCTCCGCCGATGAAACGACATTCCCTCGCCGCCGTGGCCGCGCCCCTGTGCCTGCTGCTGCTCCTCTTCGCCTTCGCGCCGCAACAGGTCTCGGCCAAAGAGACTTGGACGACCGTGCGGTCGAAAAACTTCTTCCTCATCGGCAACGCCTCGGACAAAGATATTCGCCGCGTCGCGACCAAGCTCGAACAGTTCCGCGACGTGTTCACGCGCCTCTTCCCCGCCGTACAGTTCAACAACCCCGTGCCCACTACGGTCGTCGTCTTCAAAAGCGACGGCGCGTTCAAGCCCTACAAGCCGGTCGTTGACGGAAAAATCAACGACGTGGCCGGCTACTTTCAGCCCGGCGAGGACGTCAACTACATCGCGCTGACGGCCGAGCGCGGGGGCACGGAAAACCCCTTCGAGACGATTTACCACGAGTACGTCCACCTGCTCGTCAACAACAACATGGCGGCCGTCCCCCCTTGGTTCAACGAGGGGCTCGCCGAGTACTACAGCACGTTCGACGTGGACGACGAGCGCAAGGTCTACCTCGGCAAGCTCATCGAAAACTACATCCTCCTGCTCCGCCGACAGCAGCCCGTCCCGCTCAAGACTCTGTTTGAGCTCGACTACGACTCGCTCCACCGCAACCGACGCGACGCCAAAACTCTCTTCTACGCGCAGGCGTGGGCCTTAGTCCACTACCTCGTCCTCGGCAACGAGGGCAAGCGCCTCACGCAGATGGGCCGCTTCCTCGCACTCGCGCGCGAGGGCAAAGGTCAGGAGCAGGCGTTCCGCGAGGCGTTCGCGACCGACTACGCGGGGATGGAGAAGGAGCTGCGCGAATACGTCCGCCGCAACGACTTCAAGATGAAGCTCGTGACCTTCGACGCGAAGCTCGAATACGACGCCGAGATGCAGAGCGCGCCGCTCGGCGAGGCCGACGCGCTCGCGTACCTTGGCGACCTCCTGCTCCACACGCACCGGCTCGACGAGGCGGCGGCGAAGCTGCGCGAGGCGCTCGCGCTCGCGCCCGATTCTCCGGCCGCGCACGCCTCGCTCGGCATGACGCTCGTCCGCCAGAACCGCCACGCGGAGGCGCGCGAGCACCTGCGCCGCGCCGTCGCGCTCGACTCGCGCAACTACCTCGCACACTACTACTACGCCGCCGCGTTGAGCCAAGTCGGGCGCGACGCCTCGGGGCGCATCGTGAGCGGCGGCTACGACGGCGCGGCCGTCAGAGAGATGCGCGCCTCGCTCGCGCGGGCCATCGAGCTGCGGCCCGACTTCGCCGAGTCCTACCGCCTTCTGGCCTTCATCAACCTCGTCGCGGGCGAGCAGCTCGAAGAGTCGGTCGCGATGCTCCGGCGCGCCATGACGTTCGCGCCCGGACGCGAAGAGTACCTCTACATCCTCGCGCAAATCTTCCTGCGGCAGGAGAAGTACGAGGACGCGCGGCGCACCGCCGAGCAGCTCGCGTCGAGCGCCGAGCCGCAGTTGCGCGCCGACGCGCAGTCGCTCCTCTCGGCCATCAAAGTGATGCAGGAGCAGGCGGCGCGCTTCCAGTCGATGCGGGAGCGTGAAGACGAGGACGAGGTCGAACGCGCGGGCGCGACGGACGACGACGCGAAGTCCGGCGACGGAGACAAGCGGCCGCGCCTCCGTCGGCTCGGCGAAGAAGAGGAGGCCCCGCCCGAAGACGGGCGCACGCCCGAGGAGCGCGCGGCCGAAGCCTTCTCCGACGCGCTCAACGAGGCTCTGCGAAAGCCGCAAGACGGCGAGACGCGCGCGTCGGGCGCGCTCACGCGCATCGAGTGCGGCCAGCGGGGCTTAGTCTTCCACGTCCGCGCCGCCGAGCGCGTGCTCAAACTCTCGGCCGCCGACTTCAACTCGCTGCACATCATGGCCTACACGCAAGAGGCCGGGAGCACACTGACCTGCGGCGCGCTCAAGTCGGAGGCGCGGGTCGTCGTCACCTACCGCGCGCCGAAAGAGTCGCGCACTAAGAACGACGGCGAATTGGCCGCGCTCGAATTCGTCCCCGCCGGCTTCAAGCTCAGACAGTAGACGCGCGCCGCGCCGCCCACGGGCGAGACTGATTAGCGCAGCGGCCCGCGCGTTCGTGCGGGCCGCATTCGTTTATGGCAAAATACGCCGCGCCGACCTCATTCAATTTTAGGAGACGACGACCCATGCGCCGCAGAGACGTGGACTTTTCCGCACGCCTGACCCTCGCCCTTTTACTCTTCGCCGCGCTCGCCGCGCCGCTCGCGTCACGAGCCCAGCAGGCTTCGCCCACGGCGTCGAAGTCGCCCATCACGCACGAGACGATGTGGCTGATGAAGCGCGTCGGCGCGCCTCTGCCGAGTCCCGACGGCCGCTGGGTCGTCTTCCCTCTCACCGAGCCCGCATACGACGAGAAGGACCAGACCACAGACCTCTGGATAGTCCCCTCGGACGGTAGCGCGAAGGCGCGACGGCTCACCTTCAGCAAGGGCGGCGAGGGCGGCGCGGCGTGGTCGCCTGACAGCCGGCGGCTCGCCTTCTCCGCGCGGCGCGAGGGCGACGAGACGAACCAAATTTATGTCTTGGACGTCGAGGGCGGCGGCGAGGCCGTGCGCGTCACGACTCTTTCGACGGGCGCTCGCTCGCCGCAGTGGCGGCCCGACGGCGGCGCGATTCTCTTCACAAGCTCGGTCTATCCCGGCGCGCGCGACGACGAGGAGAATAAAAAACTCGCCGCCGAGCGCAAAGGCCGCAAGTACCGCGCGCGTGTCTACGAGTCGTTCCCCGTGCGCAACTGGGATCGCTGGCTCGAAGACACGCAGGCGCACCTCTTCGTCCAGACGCTCGACGAAGGCGCGAAGGCGAAAGACCTTTTGGCGGGCACGCGCCTCGTCGCCACACAAGGCTTCGGCGGAAACCTCACCAACTCCGGCGAAGAGCTCTCCGCCGCTTGGTCGCCCGACGGCCAGTGGGTCGTCTTCGTCGCGACGACGAATCGCAACGTCGCCGCTTACGCCAACACGGACACGCATCTTTACCGCGTCGCCGCGACGGGCGGCGAACCCGTCGCCGTCACGACGGGCGCGGGCAGCCACGGCCAGCCCACTTTCTCGCCCGACGGCAAGACGCTCTTCTTCAACTTCACGCCCGAGAACCAACGTGTCTACAACCTGACGCGCCTCGCCTCGCTCTCGTGGCCCACGACTGACGGCGCGCGCCCGAAGATTTTAACCGCCGGGTTCGACCGCGCGGTCGGCGCGTTCGCGCCCGCGCCCGACTCGAAGACCGTCTACCTTCTGGCCGAAGAGGCGGGCCACGAAAAAATCTTCAGCGTCCCGGCGTCGGGCGGCGATGTGCGCCTCGCCTTCGACATGACGCGCGGCGTCTACACCTCCTTGCGCGTTCCCGCGAAGGCGGCGCGCACGATGCTCTTCGCCAACTGGGAGAGCGCGACGAACCCGGCCGAGCTTGTCCGCGTTGAACTCGAAGACAAGCAGCACGTGCCGCTCACGAGCTTTAACGTCGCCGGGACGACGCCGATTGACTGGCTGCCGCTCCGACACTTCTGGCACACCAACAAGGAGGGCCGCCGCGTCCACAGCATGATTGCGCTCCCGCCCGCGTTCGACGAGACGAAGAAGTATCCGCTCGTCGTCCTCATCCACGGCGGCCCGCACACGATGTGGCGCGACCAGTTCTTCCTCCGTTGGAACTACCACCTCATCGCGCGCCCCGGCTACGTCGTCCTCATGACCGACTATCGTGGCTCGACCGGCTACGGCGAGCGCTTCGCGCAGGACATACAGGGCGACCCGTTCGCCGGCCCGGCCGCCGACATCAACGGCGCGGCCGACGAGGCAATCAGACAGTTCCCCTTCATCGACGGCTCGCGGCAGGCCGCTGGCGGCGCGTCCTACGGCGGACACCTCGCCAACTGGTTGCAGGCGACGACGACGCGCTACAGGACTCTGTTCGCGCACGCCGGTCTCATCAACCTCGAATCGCAGTGGGGGACGAGCGACGCGATTTATCACCGCGAGGTCGGCGCGGGCGGCCCCGTGTGGGAGCAGGGGCGCGTGTGGCGCGAGCAGAACCCGATTCGCTTCGCGGCGAAGTTTAAGACGCCTATCTTGCTGACCGTCGGCGAAAACGACTTCCGCGTGCCGCTCAACCAGACGTTGGAGAATTGGAGCGTGCTCCAACGCCTGCGCATCCCCTCGAAGCTCATCGTCTTCCCCGAAGAGAACCACTGGATACAGAAAGGCGAGAACAGCCGCTTCTTCTATCAGGAGTTGCACGCTTGGCTCGCGCGCTACCTCAAGTCAGAGGGCGGCGGAGGGCTTGCGCCCGCCGGAGGCGCGCGGAAGTAGAGAGTGTGCGACGTGAGTCGTTTAGCGTGAGGACATTCCGCAAAGAGGTGTGGCGATGACGCGCGTCCTTCGTGTGCGCTCGCGCGAGCGCGAGGAGTTGGTTGAGTTCACGCGGGAGGTGCGCGACGCGCTCAAAGAGTCGGGCGCGCGTGAAGGCGTCGTCGTCCTCTTCGTGCGCCACACGACGGCCGCCCTCACCGTCAACGAGAACGCCGACCCGGACGTCCCGCGCGACATGCTCCTCGCCCTGCGCACGCTCGTCCCGCAGTACGGCATGGACTTCCGCCACGGCGAAGAGAACTCCGACGCGCACATCAAGGCCAGCCTCTTCGGCTCAAGCGTCGTCGTCCCCTTCGCCGACGGCCAACTCCAACTCGGACACTGGCAAGGCATCTTCCTCTGCGAGTTCGACGGCGGCCGCGAGCGACAGATTGTGATGACGGTGATGAGTAGTTAACACTTTCAAGTGTTGCCCTCATCCGTTCCGAAAGCATTGACACGCCGAGGTAAATCAATAATATTCTCGCCCGGCAAATCCCTCACTTTCATCCTCACCGGCGCTCGAAAACCGTAACCGTGGAAAATCAGGAGGTGTTGCTTGAGAAACAGATTCGGGTTCGGCTCGGCCTTCACACTCACGTTGTCGGCAATCATTTGCCTGCTCCTCGCCGCCGCCGGCTCCGCTGCGAGTCAGGAGCAGCCGACCGTCGCCAAGGACACTGTTCAGGTCACGCCCTTCACCTTGAACGTCTACAAGGGCAACTACGACGTGTGGAGCTGGATTCCCAAAATCGAGTTCCGCGTCAACGGGCCGATTCCGAGCGGCGGCCAACTCTACGTCGAGTTCACGC
>DASUNL010000307.1:0-5067 GCA_036277175.1 Pyrinomonadaceae bacterium
CACGCCGAGATGTTCGAGTTCCTGACCTACACACCGCCGCACGGTTGGGTGAATCAGTCGTTACAGGATGGAGTCGCGTACCGGCGACCGAGCGGAATCGGACTGATTACTTTCTACGCGAGCAATCAGGCGACCGGCTCGGCCTCCGACGAGTTTGTGCGGATGTGGCGCGCGCGCGTCGAACCGACCCTGCCCGGCCCCGCGCCGCAGCCGCAGCTTCAAAGCGAGGGCGACTATGCGTTGGCCGTGGGCAGTCGGACGGTCGACGCTCAAGGCACGATAACCACGATTGCTCTCGTCACCATCGTCGGGCGGGGTCGCGCCATCGGCGTGCTGACCTTGGTCGCCGGAGACGAGGCTCTGCGCGAAGTCTCCGCGTTCCTCGACAGCCTGAAAATCACGCCGGGTGCGCCCGCGCCCGCGACGCCGAACTCCGGCCCGTCCGCGCCCGGCGAGATAGAGGTAGACTTCGACGTGCCGCCCGGTTACGTCGCGCGACGTGAAGGCCGCATGGTCGTGTTGACCCCGACGACGGTCGACGATAAGACGCCGTGCGCCTACGGCGTCAGCCCGGCCCGACCTTCGAGCGGCGCGCTCGACGCCGACGCACGCGCGGCCATCCTCGAAGCACTTCCCGGCTGGCAACTCAAGAGCGACGCCTTCAACGCGATGCGAGGCACGGCGGGAGCCGGTTGGCCCTACTACTGGTTCCGCACCGACGCGCAAAGACTCGTCGGGGGAAGCTACGAATACGCCTCGGCCATGACGATGGCGTTCCCGGCCGGGCCGGGGCGTGTGAACATCATCTGGGGAATCGGAAACCCTGCGCGCTGCTTGTCGGACGACCTCTCCTTCGCGCGCCTGTTCCACAGTCTCCGTCCACGCGGCTGGACATCGGACGACGGCAAGGCGCTCTCACGCGACCTACAAGGGACGTGGCGTAACAGCCAGCGTCTAGGCTTGGCCCAGTACAAGTTCTTGCCGAACGGCCGTTACGAGTTCGGCATCGGAACCGTCACGACGACGGGCCTTCTTGAGAGGACATCTTCAAGCGTCTCGGACGGACGCTACGAGCTTCGCGGCGGCGAGCTAATCATCAACCCCGACCGACGCGACCGAGGCGTCTCCAAGTATCGCGTCCGCATCTACGACGAGTTCGTCCAAGGGCGTTGGATGCGCGCGATGTCGCTGCTCGACGAGAACGCGAACCCTGCGCTCGAAGTGCAGTACATGCGAATCGACGATTCCCGCTGACCGCCGCGAAGTGCCTTCGCCCGTCCAGCAACGCGCCGAACCTAACGCCAAATAGCGCGCCGCCTTTTCGATTTCATTCGCCTTGTCGCTTAACTTCGGGCGGCGGGTTGGTGCGGGCGCGAGGTGCGCCCTGTGTAGTTTCCGAGAGTCTTGAGGGGAGTGGAGGCAAGGAGTCTGTGACACAACACATCGGCATCGTGGCCGGCAGCGCCGAGGGCGCGGCCCTCTGTTATCGCACCATCTGTCTGGAGGCGTCGGCCTTCATGGGTGAGCATAATCACCCGGAGATAACCATGAACTCCATGCCGATGGCCGAGCACATGCCACCCATCCGCGCGGGCGACTGGAAGGCGGTGGCCGAAGGCTTGGCGGCTTCCGCGCGTAAGGTCGCGCGGGCCGGGGCCGACTTCGCCATCTGCCCCGACAACACGTATCACCAAGCGTTCGAGCACCTGCTCCCGCTGTCGCCTATCCCTTGGTTGCACATCGCCGAGGTGGTCGCCGACGAGGCGCGGCGTCGCGGCTTCAGACGGCTCGGCATCTTAGGGACGAAGTATCTGATGGAGGGGCCGGTCTACCCCGGCGCGTTAGAGGGTCGCGGGATAGAGCGCGAAATACCCGACGAGGTGGACAGGGAGAGGATTAACGAAATCATCTTCAAGGAGTTGGTCAACGGCGTCTTCCCGGAGGCTTCCCGTCTTTACTTCAACCAAGTGATGGAGGGGTTGAAGGCGCGCGGGTGCGACGCGGCCGTCCTCGGCTGCACCGAGATACCTTTAATCGTGCGCGCGGACGACGCCCCTCTCCCCACACTCGATTCGACGCGACTGCTCGCGCGGGCAGCCTTGGCGAAGGCTCTCGGAAAATAAGTTAGGCCCGCGTCTCACAACGGTAAATGAATGTCTCTCGCGTTCGTGCTCATCGTGTTTGTCGCCGCGAACCTCGCCGTGGTGCTCTTCCTGTTGCTGCGCGCTCGACGGAGAGGGCCGGTGGGCGGCATCGGCCCGGAGCGTGATGAGCAGGAGAGCGCGTTTAAGAATCCGTATTTTCGGCGGGAGGTCGTCGAGGCGAAGGTTAAGTCACTTTTTCCGGACGACGACCCTGCCGAGTTGCTGCGTCTCCTCGATGGGCTCGTCCCGTCTTTTTGGGGGCTGGAGCGTTTACAGCTGGCCGCACTCAAGCTGAGTAAGGGCGACGCCGAACGTCTGCGCCGCTATGTTGACACGCCCGAGCGCGAGCTAATTGATTTAATCGGCTCGGCGGAATACCCGTATGCGTGGCGCATCGGATTCCTTAACTGTGTCGAACTGCCGACTCCTCTACAGGAGTTAATCTATAACCGTGACCTCCGGCAATACTTGCGTTGGCTGAAGAGGGGATGAGCGCCGACGACGTCTCCCGCCCTTCCCGCGTCTCAAACGATGAATGAAGACATGCCCAGCCGAGAGTTGACTTCGCGCATAGAGCGACTCGTCGGCAAGAAAGTCGAATCGTATCGCCTCGTCGAGGGCGGCTATACTCCGGCGCTGCGACTGCTTTGCGAAACGTCTGAAGGCAGCTTCTTCGTCAAAGTCGGGACGACCCCTTTGACGAGTAAGAGCCTTAATCGTGAGATTCGCATTTACGATTGTTTGAGCGGCGGCTTTATGCCGCGCCTCTTGGCGTCGGAAGCTCGCGAGTCCGAACCCATCCTCATCATCGAAGACCTCTCACGCGGGCATTGGCCGCCGCCTTGGGACGAGCGGCAGCTTGAGCTGACTCTGGCGCAAATCCACTCGCTACACCGCGCGCGGGCGTCGTTGGAAACCTACGCGCAGATTCACGAGGCGAGTGATGCGAATTGGCGGGCGGTCGCCGCCGACCCCGCGCCGTTCCTTGCGCTCGGGCTGGCGGACGCCAAGTGGCTTGAGCGTGCGCTCCCCACACTCATACGTTATGAAGAGAGTTGTCCCACTTCGGGCGACAGCCTGACGCACTGGGACTTGCGCAGTGATAATATCTGCGTCACGGACGAGCGCGCCGTGTTCGTCGATTGGAACGGAGCCTGTTTGTCTAATCCCAGACTCGACCTCGGCTTCTGGCTGCCCAGTCTGGCGTATGAGAGTGGGCTTGCGCCTGAAAAGATTTTACCCGACGCGCCGGAAGTCGCGGCTTGGGTCTCCGGCTATTTCGCCGCGCGCGCCGGTCTGCCGGGCATAAGCGACGCCCCGCGCGTCCGCACCGTGCAACGACGCCAGCTAGAGACCGCACTGCCTTGGGCCGCGCGCGCGTTAGACTTGCCCCCTTTGACGTTTGAAGGACTGGCGTGATGTGAGACAGCCGCGTCTAACGGCGGCGCGCGGTCATTGACACGCGGGGCGTCTTTGAGCATAAATGCACACCTGCCCTCGCGCTGTTGCGGTCTGAAACGTCGTCGCCTGCCGCTCGCCCCGTCGCTTCCCCCCGTTGGAGGAGAATCTGTGAATCGCACTCTTCTGGTCGTCCTTTGCTCGACCGCGGCCCTGCTCGCGGCCTTAACCTGCCGCGCCCCTTCCGCCGGAGCGCAGGAGGAGTCACACCGGCATCGACACGAGCATTCGGAGAAGCTCGGCCGGGTCAACTTCCCCGTCACCTGTTCAGCCCAAGCACGCAGACAATTCAATCGCGCGGTCGCGTGGCTTCACTCTTTCGAGTATGAGGAGGCGGAGAAGGTCTTCAGCGAAGTCGCCGCCGCCGACCCGCGCTGCGGCATGGGTCACTGGGGCGTCGCGATGAGCAACTATCATCCCATCTGGGCTCCGCCGAGCGCGGCGGAGTTGAAGAAGGGATGGGAGGCCGTCGAAAAGGCCAAGGCGGCCGGCGCGCGGACTCAGCGCGAGCGAGACTACATCGCGGCGATAGAGACGTTTTACAAAGACTCTGACAGGCTCGACCACCGGACGCGCGTGCTCGCTTACAGCGAAGCGATGGAGCGCCTTTACCGTCGCTACCCGACCGACCGCGAAGCCGGCGTCTTCTACGCGCTGACGCTCATCGCGAAAGGAATGATGGCGGGCGACAAGAGCTATCCCAACGAACGGCAGGCCGCGCGGATTCTAAACCGCGTCTTGGCGCGCGAGCCGGAGCACCCCGGCGTCACACACTACCTGATTCACAGTTATGACTACCCGGCGCTGGCGCATCTGGCGCTGCCCGCCGCGCGCAGCTACGCACGCATCGCGCCCGCCTCGGCGCACGCACTGCACATGCCCTCACACATCTTCACGCGGATGGGATTGTGGCAGGAGGCGATACGTTCAAACCTCGACGCCAAGGCGGCGGCGAAGGCACACGCCGTCCGTAACCACATGCCCGGCGCGTGGGACGAGCAGCTTCACGCGATGGACTATCTGGCCTACGCCTACCTGCAAGGCGCGCAGGACAGACAGGCTCGCGGCGTGCTCGATGAGTTGAATCGGATTCGGCAAGTCGACCCGCCGAACTTCAAAGTGGCCTACGCCTTTACGGCCATCCCCGCGCGCTACGCGCTCGAACGACGTCGATGGGATGAAGCGGCCAAGCTGCCCCTGCATCCGGGCACGATGGAGGCGTTCCCTTGGCAGCGTTTCCGTTGGGCCGAAGCCCAAATCCGTTTCGCGCGTGCGGTCGGGGCCGCGCGCACGGGCGACGCTTCTGCGGCGCGTCAGGAGGTCGAGAAGTTAGCCGAGATACGTCAGTCGCTCGCCGAAGTCAAAGGTGATTACGATTGGGGCAAACAGGTCGAGATTAAACGTCAGGTCGCGGCGGCGTGGCTGGCGCACGTCGAGGGCGCGCAGGAGGAATCGCTCCGGCTGA